>JAIRSN010000014.1 GCA_031255425.1 Dysgonamonadaceae bacterium | reverse complement strand
GACAGGGTCTCTTTTTCAACGGTACCGGGTGGGGTTTATAAAATAGGGAAATAAAAGCGGCGGCGTGTGCTTTTATTTCTTCTTTCAGGCGCCGCCTTCGGCTCGCCTGAGTTTTCTTTTTGCCTTGATGCAAAAAAGAACCAAAAAAGATCAAGGCTTGGCTTCTTGGCGGACCGCTCTGAGACCGCCGGCTAAACGGATTACAACTCGCTTCGCTCAAACAGTAATCCGTTTTTAACGCCGTCGGCATCGAGCGGTTATTCCCGCCTCGAAGCCTAGGCCGGGGGGGGCGGCAGCGGAGTCCGGAGGGCGGCTGCACAACCCTGCGGGTTGGAGGCGCCGCCGCAAAATTGAATCTTTAATTGTTAATTGAATTGTTAAATCCTAATTGTTAATAAACCTTTACTTCTTTTTTATCTCAAAATGGCTTTCTGGATACTCCTGAAAGCGTTTATGGGATCTGCGAGGCGTTTTCGAGGGAAACTCGAACTCGCAAATGTTAACAAAATCCTGAGTTCGGGACAGTCCCAAAAACGAGAATGAGTACTCCAACATGATTTCGGGACAATCCCGAACTCGCCTGCGCAGCCGCTTTTATTTTTTCGGCCGCGCCCCCATCCCCATAAAAGAACGGATAAACTCGTCGTTTTTCAACAAACCGTACGCGCCTTGCCGGGCGGCAAACTCATCGAACCGGGTCACATTGTCCGGAGCGTCGCCCCGCCGGTAAATCACGAAGGGAACCGGTGCGCGGGTATGCGTTTTCAGGCGGCAGGGGGTGGGATGGTCGGGAAGAAGCGCGATGGCGACCGGCTCGCGCCATTTCCCGGTTTCGGTCAACAGGGTGTTCAGGATGCGTTGGTCTAAGTATTCGATCGTTCGCACTTTCAGCGCCGCATCGCCTTCGTGACCGGCTTCGTCGCTGGCTTCCACGTGCAGGTAAACAAAGTCTTTTTCCCGCAAAGCGGCTAAGGCGGCGTGGGCTTTTCCTTCGTAATTGGTGTCGTAAAGTCCGGTGGCGCCGGGGACGGGGATGTTCTCCAGCCCGGCATAGACGCCGATTCCCCGGATCAGGTCGACCGCGGAAATCACCGCGCCCGAACGAATGGGATACAGGTCCTGCAACCGCTGCATCTGCGGCTTATACCCCGGCGACCACGGCCAGATGCTGTTGGCGGGGTCTTTTCCCGCCGCTTTCCGCCGGAGATTGACGGGGTGGTTTTCCAACAGGTCTTGCGAACGAAGGATCAGGTTGTTCAACAGCCCGGCGGTAGACTGCGCTTCCGGCGCTTGGGAGCGAACCAGCAGTTTGGCAAATTCCGCGCCCGGGACGTCGTGCGGAGGCGTGCAAAGCAACTGCTTCCTGCCGCCCTTTATTTTCAACAGATGCCGGTAGGAAACGCCGGCGTAAAAGCGGACGGCGTCCGTCGCCAGGTGTTCGTTCAGGTACCGGATCAGTTCGTCCGCCTCGCCGCTGGAAATATGCCCGGCGGAATGGTTCTTGATCTTCCCGTGTTGAACGGTTATCAAATTGCAGCGGAGCGCCATTTCGCCCGCTTCGATGTCGATGCCCATGCTGGCGGCTTCCAGCGAGCCGCGTCCTTCCAGCACCTGCGGCACATCGTATCCCAACACCGACAGGTTGGCAACTTCGCTCCCCGGCGGCATCCCTTCCGGAATGGTGTGGAGCAATCCGGAGCGCCCCAACTGTGCCAGGCGGTCCATCGCCGGCGTATGCGCGGCCTGCAACGGCGTCCGGTTTCCCAGACATTCGAGCGGCTCGTCTGCCATGCCGTCTCCCAGTAAAATAATGTATTTCATGCCTGTATAATTTCGGTTTATAACTGCTTGCGCATGGCGGCGGCGGCTTTCCTTCCGTCGCCCATAGCGAGAATCACGGTGGCGCCGCCCCGCACAATGTCGCCGCCGGCGTATACGCCCGGCAAAGCGGTCTGCAAGGTGTCGGGATCAATCACAATCGTTCCCCAGCGGCTGATGTCCAAGCCGGCAAACGCCCGCGGAACCAGCGGATTGGGCGATACGCCCACCGACACGACGACCAGGTCTACGTCGACCGTTTCGGTCTGTCCGGCGATGGCAACCGGGCTGCGCCGACCGGAAGCGTCCGGCGCCCCCAACTCCATTTTTTGGAGTACCATTTGCTTCACTCGTCCCGTTTCGTCGCCGATGTATTCGACCGGGTTGTAGAGGTTCATAAAAAGAATGCCTTCCTCCCGTGCGTGTTTTATTTCTTCGACCCGCGCCGGCATTTCCTTTTCCGAACGCCGGTAAACAATCATCGCCTGTTCGGCGCCCAGCCGGCGGGCGGTCCGGACGGAATCCATCGCGGTGTTTCCGCCGCCGATGACGGCGACCTTTTTGCCCGGAAACACCGGCGTATCCGCTTCCCGTTTGTACGCGCCCATCAGGTTGACGCGCGTCAGGTATTCGTTGGACGACAAAACGCCGGAAAGGTTTTCACCCGGAATATTCATAAAGTTCGGCAGCCCGGCGCCGCTGGCGATAAAAATGCCTTTGAATCCTTCGCGGTGCAGGTCTTCGCAGGAAAGGGTTTTTCCCACGATGCAGTTGGTGACAAAGGTCACGCCCATCTGCTGCAAGCCGGCAATCTCGACATCGACGATTTCATTCGGCAACCGGAACTCCGGGATTCCGTACTTCAACACGCCGCCTATCTCGTGCAACGCCTCGAAAACGCAGACGTCGTAGCCGTACTTCGCCATGTCGCCGGCAAAGGACAGTCCGGCGGGACCGGATCCGATCACAGCAATCTTCGTCCCATTGCTTGCCGCCCGCCCGGGGACGGAAACCGGACCGCTTTCGCGCTCAAAATCGGCGGCAAAGCGTTCCATATAACCGATGGCGACGGCTTCTTTTCCCATCCGGGTATAAATACAGCGGCTTTCGCATTGCTTTTCCTGCGGGCAAACCCGTCCGCAAACCGCCGGCAGCGCCGAGGTTTCTTTCAGCGTCCGGGCGGCCTCCGGGAAGTCGTTCCGTTCGATATTTTTAATAAACTTCGGAATATTCACTTCCACCGGGCATCCGGCAATGCACTGCGGGTCGGGGCAATCCAGGCAACGTTGGGACTCCCGGAGCGCCTGTTCCGGGGATAAGCCGCGGTTGACTTCCCCGTAGTTGTGGCTCCGGATTCCGGCATCCAGCTCCGGCATCTTAACGCGCGGAATAGCAGTCCGCTCCCTGTTTTTCATCCGTTGGCGCAACGCCTCTCTCCAAGGCTCGTTCCGCAAGGTTTTTAAGTATTCTGGATCTATCATTTTATTCAAATTCTTTATAAGCGTTTAAGCGCATCATCATCTCATCAAAATCTACCTGGTGGGCGTCAAATTCAGGCCCGTCGACGCACACAAACTGCGTTTTTCCACCGACCGTCACCCGGCAAGCGCCGCACATGCCGGTGCCATCCACCATAATCGTATTCAGGGACGCAACGGTAGGAATCCGGTATTTTTGGGTCAGGAGCGAAACAAATTTCATCATGACCGCCGGACCGATGGTCACGCACAGGTCGACTTTCTCCCGCTTGATTACTGCCTCTATGCCGGAGGTTATCAAGCCTTTCGTCCCATAGGAACCGTCGTCGGTCATTGGGATAATCTCGTCGGCGTGTTGCCGCATTTCTTCTTCGAGGATCACCAGGTCTTTGGTCCGGGCTGCCTGAACCGCAATCACCCGGTTGCCGGCTTTTTTCATGGCTTCGGCTATCGGGAGCATCGGCGCGGTTCCGACGCCGCCACAGGCGCAGACCACTGTTCCGAAGTTCTCTATATGCGTCGCCTTTCCCAACGGTCCGACCAGGTCGGTAATCGAATCGCCTTCGTTCAACGCACAGATTTTCCGGGTCGACTTGCCTGCTTTTTGAATCACCAGCGTAATGCTCCCCCGCTGAACGTCCGCACCGGCAATGGTCAACGGGATGCGTTCGCCGTATTTCCCTACCTTTACGATAACGAAATGCCCCGCTTTTCTCGCCCGGGCGATAAGGGGTGCTTCCACTTCCAACTTGACTATATTTTCCGATAAAATATTCTTTTTGATAATTTTGTTCATTTACTTTCCTGTTCAATTATAATATGACGGCAAAAATAAATAAAAAATCGCAAAACACTTTACGATTCCTTATTTATTTTAGATGAATACAAACGGTAATGCCCCGGAAAAATCATTCGGAGCCCATGCTTGCCGCATCGAACGAAAGCGGCAGTAAATCGCTGATTTTTTCAATCCGGTAAACGGATTTCTTTCCGTAAAGGAGGATGCAAACCGGCTGTTTGTAGCGGTTTTGCGCTTCCAGTATCACCTGGCGGCAAGCGCCACAGGGTGGGACCGGTTCTTCCGTAAAGTCGCCGTCCGTATAGGCGGCAACGGCAAGCGCGACGACGGCTTCCTCCGGATAGCGTGCATTGGCATAGAACAACGCGGTGCGTTCGGCGCATAAGCCGGAGGGATAGGCGGCATTCTCCTGGTTATTCCCCGAAACAATCGCTTCATTCGCCAACAAAACCGCCGAACCGACATGAAACCGGGAATAAGGGGCATACGCATGCAACGCCGCCGCCTTTGCCGCATCTATTAATTTTTTTTCACTTTGATCTAACTCTTTGTAAGTATAAACACCTATCTTTGTAGAAATATTCAGACTTTTCATGGCAATATTTTTGATTGATGAGCAAATGTAATTTATTTTTTCCAAATATGAAAACCTGTCGCTATTTCCTGCTGTTCTGTCTTTTCCCGGCCTTCACGATGCAGGCACAAAAGCAAATCCAATCTTACCGGGAGTATATTCATAAATACAGTGACCTTGCCGTTGACCAGATGAACCGGTATAAAATCCCTGCCAGCATCACCCTGTCGCAGGGGATACTGGAAAGCGGGGCGGGAAGGAGCTATATGGTCCGGGCCTCGAACAATCATTTCGGAATCAAATGCCAGGCGGGGTGGAAAGGCGGGCGGATTTACCAAAAAGACGACGGCCCGAACGATTGTTTCCGGAAATACAAAAGCGCCGCCGAGTCGTACGAAGATCATTCCCGCTTTCTGACGGAAAGGCAACGTTACGCCCACCTGTTTTCGTTGGATAGCAGGGATTACAGGGCGTGGGCGCGCGGTTTGCAAAAGAGCGGTTATGCCACCGACAAGGCTTATGCCAACAAGCTGATTCAGATAATCGAAACCTACGAACTCTACAAATTGGATACAAAAACCAGGCGGTATGCCCGGAAAAGCAATCCCATCCCTTTCAACCGGACGCCTTACACCGATTACGGATTGATCTATGTGATTGCCGGAAAGGACGACAGCTACGAGAAAATCGCCGGGGACATGGGAATCAAAGTGAAAAAACTAATCCGGTACAATGAAGTGCCCAAAAATTTCCCGCTGTTTGAAGGAGACATCGTTTTCCTGGAGAAGAAACACAAGAAAGCGCAAAAGCCTTATTCGCAGCACGAAGTCCAAATAGGCGAATCCATGCACAAAATAGCGCAGAAGTATGGCATGCGGGTAAAATCTTTGTACAAACTGAATAAGAAAGACGCTGATTATGTGCCGGTAGAAGGCGATGTGTTACGGCTTCGGTAAAAATGCCTGCAACAGATCCGCTTTCAAGTCTTCGACATTTTCCAATCCCACCGAAAGGCGCAACATGTTCGCCGGAACGTCTACCATCTTTTTATACTCGTCGCTCAACGGACCGTAAATGGTCGACAAAGGATGAATGATAAGCGATTTGTTGTCAAACAGGTTGGTTGCCCTGCGAATCACTTTCAGCCGGTTGATAAAAGCGTAACAGGCGGCTTGGCTCGACAGGTTGAACGTAAGCATCGCTCCGGGATATTCGCCGAATTGTTCACAACTGATTTTATAGAACGGATTGTCCGGCAGTCCCGTATATTGAACGGATACTATTCCGGGAAGCGTCTGAAGATAGGCGGCTAACTCCTTGCAGGATTGCGAAGCTCTTTGGAAACGCAGGCTCAGTGTTTCCAGACCCAGGCTCTGCAAGGAAGCGGTCTGAGGCGACATGTAAGCGCCCAGGTTCCGCGATACTTCCGTGCGGATTTTCACCGTAAATGCCTTCTCCCCTGCCGTTTGAGCCAGGGTATTCAGCCGCGGCGAGTGAGACCAGTCGAAAGTCTGGTAGTCGATCACCAGCCCGCCGATGCTGGTTGCTCCTCCCGACAGGTACTTCGTGCTGGATACCACTTCCAGGTCGACGCCGAACTTCCGGGCTTCAAATGCCGGCCAGGGAACGATGGTCGAATCGACCACCAGGGGGACATTCCGGCTGTGAGCCGTCTCCGCCAGTGCCTTCAGGTCGGCGACTTCCATGTGCGGGTTGGTGATGATTTCGGTAAAAACGGCGCAGGTTTTATCGTCGATGTTTTTTGCGACGTCGTTACTGTCCAACAGGTTGCAAAACCGGACTTCCACGCCGAAGGCCTTCAGGGTAACGAGAAACAGGGAAAAGGTGTTTCCAAACAGGTGGGTCGACGTCACAATGTTGGAGCCGGCGTACGCAATCGTCAGGAAGACGTTGGAAATGGCTGCCATTCCCGACGAAACGGCGAGGACGTGAGCGGCTCCGCTGACTTGCCGGATCCGGCTTTCGAATGCTTCCACCGTTGGGTTGGAAATCCGGGAATAGGTATGCCTGCCTGATTTCCCCAGGAAAGCGCTTTCCATCTCTTCGGCGGAGGCAAACTCGAAGGCGGCGCCCGAATAAACCGGCATCGAAATGGAACCGTGTGTGTCTTCTCTCAAAAAACGTTGATTTAATATCAATGTTGAAATGTCTTTTTTCTCTTTTTTCATGCTTTCTTTATTTAAATAAGGTACAAAAGTACAAATAAAAATGTAAAAGTGACTGTGCCACCAAATAAATCAAAAGAATTACCATTTAGATAACAGGTGGAATTATTTTTTTTACAAAAGCGCAAGTTGGAGAAAACGTCCCGCAGAACTTTTTCACGCTTTCGCGGGGCGCGAAAACCCGCCGCAGAACTTTTCACGCTTTCGCAGTTTCGCGAAAACCCGCCGCAGAAGTTTTTACACTTTCGCAGTTTCGCGAAAACCCGCTGCAAATGTTTTTTCGTTTTCGCAGCTCCGCGAAAAACAAAAATTAACATTTTCAGGTTTTCGCACTTCCGCGAAAAAATAAAAATTAACAGATTTGCGTTTTCGCACTTCCGCGAAAGCGTCCCGGAGAAGTTTTCAAGTTTTCGCAGTTCGAGAAAAACATAAATTAACAGATTCAGGTTTTCGCACTTCCGCGAAAAACCAAAAATAGACGGATTTACTTCTTCGCAGGATGCGAAAAAACAAAAACCGACAGATTCACGTTTTCGCAATTATATTGGAAAGTAAAAAATAAAAGAAGCTGCGCCGCTAAACAGAAATATCTCAGGAACGGAGCGCCAAGAGTGGCGTATCCGTATGAAACAGCATTTTTCGCGCCATACTCGGATTGAACAACCGGGCAAAAACGTTCCGCTTGTAGGTCGAGAGGGAAATAACGTCGACTTTATTATCCCTGATAAACTTTTCCATGTTCAGAACAAAATCATTTCCATCAACCATATCGTATTTGATAAGTGTATCCGGGTACTTTTTGGCAAAATATTCTTTGATACCCGCCAATTTGATTTCGTTCCACCTGTCGCCGCTATGCCTTTGAGTGATATGAAAAAAATAATATTCGATCGAATAGTTTTCAAACATCTTGAAAAGTGCGTCCACCGCTATCAGGTCTTTTTGGTCGAAACTTGTACCGAAAGCAATCCGCCTGATTTCAGAAAAACTGGAGAAAGGCGTTTTTTCCGGGATGGCAAACAGCGGTTCCTTCACCCGGTCCAGCACTTCTGCGGTTACACTGCCGATCAGGTCAACATCTTTTTGATTTTTCCCCCGCGTTCCCATAATGATAAGGTTCGGTTTATTGACCTGGCTGTAAGTTGCAATTTCATCTTCCGCCAAGCCATTCCGGAAAATAGTGGAGAAGGGTACATCCGGCCATTCTTTCGCGGCTATCTTTTCCTTTATAAACGCCGAAAAACGGCTCAACTCCTTTTTCGCTTCGCTTTGCAGTGAGATTGTTTCCTCCTCATTGGCTATCTGATAAGGAAATGTGTCGCCCAATGAGAGGGAAGGAGGGGAAAACGGCGTATAAAACGCATGCATAACAACGACGGCTGCGTTGATTTCGTTTGCATAATTGAATCCTATCGCACATGCCTGAATCGAATAATCGGAGAAATCAACCGGAATAAGGATTTTTCCGGAGGAACATTTTTGGGGATTCATGATTTTGGAATTAGAAGTTCCTTTAAGAAATTAAGAGCTACGCTGATCCTTCGCGCTCTTAAAAAGCGGCAAAGATTCCTTAGCTCTTAATCCTTACGTTCATTAAACATTCGCCGAAACCGTTGAAATATTGTGAGTTGTTTCACCTAAAATGATAAGCGCTTTTTCAAGAATAGTAGAATCGTCCAACATAACAATGCCGCCGTCCGGTCCCGGTTCGATATGAATACCCCCCCCGTTACCTGTACTTTGATTCATCCCGCCGAAATAGTTTCTTACGGTTTCTACCGGAAGTCCCAACTCTGCGGCAATCCGGCGGATGCTACCTTCGGGTAATTTGTCTTTGATTCTACGCAACTCATTGAATGTTATTGTTTTCATGGACTTATTTTATATAAATTATTACTAAAATTATTATTTCGCGCTACTAACTTAGGTAAAAATATTGCATTTTCCAATTTTTTTGTGAAATAAATGTTCCTGTTTACGAAATTATTATTCGTGAAACAATTTAATTAATTGATTATTAAATAACAGTAATATCAAAACACTTACGGCGTAAGCCAGGCAAAGCGAATAGGTTTCCGATTTGGAATAAATGGACTTTTTCAACTCCATTTTATCCGTTTTAAGGAATTGCTTTCTGCTCAGACTGTATAATTGGTAAACGGTATACCCCAACAATGTTCCGGTCAACATTCCGGCGACTACATCCGAGATAAAATGTACGCCTAAATAAATGCGGGAATACCCGTTGAGGAGTGCAAACAGCAATATCATTACGGTGAAAAGGCGGTTCCGGAAAACGAGCGTGGTAAAAGACGCAAATCCGAAAGCATTGGCGGCATGACCGGAAATAAATCCGTACAAACCTCCCCGGTAATCCAATACAATATCTACCTGATCCCGGAAATCGGAATGATGCGTCGGCCGGAAACGGCGGAAAAAGGGTTTGAAAAATTCGGACGATATTTGGTCACACAAGGCAACCAGCAACGTGACCGACAAAAGAATCAACAGGATTTCTTTCCAATTCTTTTTGTATATGAAGACAATAATGAAACACAGGTAAAAAGGAATCCATGTCCATTTATAAGAATACAACCAAAAAAAATAATCCCAAAAAACAGATTCGCTTCCATTGAGAAAATAGAACAAATCCCGTTCCAACTGTAGTTCTTGTTCAAGCATTTGTGTGTTCTTAATTAAAACAAATAACCCACTATTTATTTTGCATTCAACTTCAAATTATTTCAATTCGTTCCAATATTTCACACGATGCAAACCGGGGAACACAGGGATTTGTCCGAGTGAAGACGTGCGTTGGTAAGCAGTCAATACACTCGCAAAAGGGATCAGGGCAGTAAGAAAACGGATAAGCAAATGAGGACGTCCGCAGCAAATCCTCTCAAAGGTTATTTCATTTATAGACTCAGGATAAGGTGCCATTGTATAATTTTTTTCGGTGAAAGATTTTTTTTTCGATTCACAGAAACAAAGATACGATTTATTTTTTATTCAATCAATCTATCTGCATTTTTCGGCAAAATCCCCTTGGTTTGTATCCGGAAATCGAAACGGAGCAAAGTCACAAATCTTTTGGCATCCTAAACCGGATTGGTTTTACTTACGGTATATTAGAGAGTCGTATCTGCGTTTCTAAAACAGTTCCAATTGCTGGTAAGGTGTGGTTACTTCTTTTTCTTTTTTTCCGATAAACAACTCTATGTTGCCAAATTGCTTGTCGGTAATACACAGGATGCCGACTTGACCATGGGGAGGCAGATTGTTCTTTACCCGCCGAATGTGTACATCGGCATTTTCGCGGCTGGCGCAATGCCGCAGATAGATGGAAAACTGAAACATGGTAAAGCCGTCTTTGAGTAGTCTGTCCCTGAAAACGGTGTAGACCTTCCGGTCTTTTTTTGTCTCCGTCGGCAGGTCAAAAAATACGAGTACCCACATAATTCTGTATTCGCTTAGTCGATTCATGAAATCTTTCCTGTTTCAAATCTCCGTCTTTTACACAAAATTCGGATATGCTATTTTGCGGATTTCTCCTTTGTAGCATTTTGCCAGGGAGGCGGTAGTTTGCGATGTGGCAATCATAAG
>JAIRSN010000010.1 GCA_031255425.1 Dysgonamonadaceae bacterium | reverse complement strand
TTTTCGGACTTTTATGATAAAACGGTCACCGCTTACGGAATTGACGCCATTGTAAAATATGAAGACGGACGCAGTTTGTTGTGGACGATTCTGAGCAATATCCTGCCCATTATCCTTCTTATTGTCATTTGGATGTATATTATGCGGCGGATGTCCGGCGGCGGAGGTGGCGGCATATTCAGTGTCGGACGGACAAAGGTGCAGATTTATGATAAATCTTCTCCCAATTCAAAAAAGATCACATTTAAAGATGTCGCCGGCTTATCGGAAGCCAAACAGGAAGTTGAGGAAATCGTTGACTTTTTGAAACAACCCGAAAAATATACGGACTTAGGCGCCAAAATCCCCAAAGGAGCTTTGCTGGTAGGTCCTCCCGGAACGGGGAAAACCCTTTTGGCTAAGGCGGTAGCCGGGGAAGCGGATGTTCCGTTCTTTTCGCTGTCCGGTTCCGATTTTGTAGAAATGTTTGTGGGGGTCGGAGCTTCCCGCGTAAGGGATTTATTCCGCCAGGCGAAAGAAAAAGCGCCGTGTATCGTCTTTATCGACGAAATAGATGCCGTAGGGCGTGCCCGCGGTCGGAATCCGAATATGGGTTCAAACGACGAACGCGAAAATACCTTGAATCAGTTGCTGACCGAGATGGATGGATTCGGTTCCAACAGCGGGGTGATTATTCTGGCTGCAACCAACCGGGTTGATATTCTGGACAAAGCATTGCTTCGCGCCGGCCGTTTCGATCGTCAAATCAATGTAGATTTACCGGAATTAAACGACCGGAAAGAAATATTTATCGTTCACCTGCGGGATATAAAAATCGACGAAACGGTGGATACCGAGTTTATGGCTCGCCAAACGCCCGGCTTTTCGGGAGCGGATATTGCAAATGTCTGCAACGAAGCGGCTTTGATAGCTGCCCGGAATGGGAAAGAGTTTGTGCAAAAAGAAGATTTTATGAATGCGGTGGATCGCATTGTCGGAGGTCTTGAAAAGAAATCGAAAGTAACGACAATCGAAGAACGCCGGACGATCGCGCTTCACGAAGCCGGTCACGCTACCTTAAGCTGGATGCTGGAACATGCGAATCCGTTGGTGAAAGTGACCATCGTGCCTCGTGGAAAAGCCTTAGGCGCCGCATGGTATATGCCGGAAGAGAGGCAAATCACTACTTACCAGCAGTTGCAGGACGAGATGTGTGCGACTCTGGGCGGCCGTGCTGCGGAAGAAATCAGCTTGGGTAAAATTTCAACCGGAGCCGCCAACGACTTGGAACGGGTTACCAAACAGGCTTATGCAATGGTCGCTTACTATGGCATGAGCGAGCAGTTGCCCAATTTGAATTACTACGATGCTACCGGTCAGGATTGGGGATTCCATAAGCCATACAGCGACGAAACCGCCCGTTTGATTGATGAAGAAGTGAAACGAATCATCAATGAACAGTACGACCGGGCAAAAGAAATTCTGACGGAACATGCCGCTCAACATACGGCGCTGACGGAAGTCTTATTGGAAAAGGAAGTGATTTATGCCGATGATCTGGAACGAATATTCGGCAAACGGAAATGGATGTCGCGGTCTCAGGAAATATTAAACCAACAAACATTAGACAACCCGGATGAAGCGGCTATCGAGCTTCTGAAAGATCCTGCAAAAGATAAAACGGAAAAGGAAGTTTCTGAATGAAGAATTTTTTATTAAGAACGCTGACGGGAATTGTTTACGTTGTCTTAATTGTTTTCGGCGTCGTATTCAACAATTACACCTTTTCTGCTTTGTTTTCAATTGTAACCGTTCTCTGCTTACGGGAATTTTACGGTTTGATTAACGCTCAAAAAAAGATAAAGATCAATTTGTGGTACAACTGCCTCGGCGGTTTTCTTCTATTTATTTCGACGAATTTGTATGCGGCAGGAATTTTTTCTCCCGTTGTTTTTTGTGCATATCTCGCTTATGTAATTATCCTTTTGATTTCCGAACTGTATGAAAAACAGCAAGATCCGATTGCTCATGCGGCTTACATTTTCTTGGGGCAATTCTATATTGCTTTGCCGTTGTCTTTGTTGAATCTGCTCGTTTTTTCACCGTCCGAAGCGGGGGCTGCGGTCTATTATCCGGTATTTGTTTTGGCATTACTTGTGTTTATCTGGATCAATGACACCGGCGCTTACCTTATCGGCACTCTTTTCGGCAAACATCGTTTTTTTGAACGGATTTCACCCAAAAAATCGTGGGAAGGTTTTTGGGGCGGTTTGCTGTTTACCGTAGCGTCTTCTCTTGTATTCGCTTATTTCAAGCCGGATATACCCTGTTATCATTGGATTGGCATATCGTTGACTGTCGTTGTCTTCGGAACTTGGGGCGATTTAATCGAATCGCTGATGAAAAGGACTTTGGCTGTGAAAGATTCCGGAAAGGCAATCCCCGGGCATGGCGGGTTCCTGGACAGGTTCGATAGTTTGCTCTTGGCTGTTTATGCCGTATTGTTTTATGTCCGGCTGTTGATGGTGTAGTTAAAGTATACCGCACAAATTTGCCCCCTGATTTTTCATTATCTTCATTTCTTTCATTACTTTTGTATCCGAATTTTTAAAAAAATAACTATAAAACAATATATTATGTCTCAAGTTTCCGAACGATTGGCGTCCCTGTCTCCTTCCGAGACCTTAGCCATGTCTCAAAAAAGCAATGAATTGAAAGCGCAAGGAATTGATGTGATCAATTTAAGTGTAGGTGAACCTGACTTCCTGACGCCTACTTTTATCAAAGACGCCGCGAAAAAAGCAATTGAAGAAAATAATTCTTTCTATTCGCCGGTTACGGGCTATCTTTCGTTGAGAAAGGCTATTGTCGATAAACTGAAACGGGAAAACCAACTGGAATATAAACCGGAACAAATTGTTTGTTCCAATGGCGCAAAACAGTCGGTTTGCAACGTTATCCTTTCCATTATCGGGGCAGGAGATGAAGTGATTGTTCCCGCTCCCTATTGGGTGAGTTATGTGGAGATGGTGAAATTGGCCGATGGGGTGAATGTCGTCGTGCCTTCCGGCATCGAACAGGACTTTAAAATCACTCCGGACCAACTGGAAGCCGCTATCACTCCCCGGACAAAAGCGCTGATTCTTTGTTCGCCTTCCAATCCCAGCGGAAGTGTTTATTCCAAGGAGGAACTGAAAGGCTTGGCGGGTGTGTTGGCGAAATACCCGGATATAACGATTATTTCCGACGAGATTTACGAACATATCAATTATGTGGGGAAACATGAGAGTATTGCTCAATTTGAAACCGTTCGCGACCGGGTCGTCATCGTCAACGGCGTGTCGAAAGCGTATGCGATGACCGGTTGGCGCCTGGGCTGGATTGCCGCCCCGCAATGGATTGCCTCCGCCTGCAACAAATTGCAGGGACAATACACCTCCGGACCCAGTTCTATCGCCCAGAAAGCAGCGGAAGCAGCATACACCGGTCCGCAAGACTGCGTGAAAACCATGCGCGAAGCCTTTGAGCGCCGCCGCAACCTGATGGTGGCGTTGGGAAAAGAAATTCCGGGTTTCAAAGTAAGCAAACCGCAGGGAGCATTTTACCTGTTTCCCGATTGCTCCTATTATACAGGTAAATCTTTCCGTGGGAAAAAAATAGAAAATTCGGCAGATCTGGCAATCTATCTTTTAGAAGAAGGACACGTCGCGACCGTCGGCGGAATGGCTTTCGGAGCGCCGGACTGCATCCGCTTTTCGTATGCTACCTCAGACGAACAACTGGCGGAAGCGATGAAGCGGGTAAAAGAAGCATTGGCAAAATTAATCTAAACAGCCGCGGATGTAGCGCGCGGAAATAACTTTTCTTTCAAAAACCGCCCGGTAGGGGAGTTTTCGTTCTGTGCGATTTCTTCCGGCGTTCCGGCGCCTGCCAGGTAGCCGCCGTTTTCGCCCCCTTCCGGACCCAAGTCGATGACATGATCGGCAATCTTGATGACATCCATGTTGTGTTCGATAATCACGATCGTATGTCCCCGGGCAATTAGAGCGTTGAAAGCGTTCATCAAGGTTTTGACGTCGTGAAAATGCAACCCCGTCGTCGGTTCGTCGAAAATGAACAGGGTAGGGCGCGCCTTCTCCTCGCTCAGGTGGTAGGCGAGCTTCATCCGCTGGTTCTCCCCGCCGGACAGGGTCAGGGAACTTTGCCCCAGCTTGATGTAACCCATCCCGACGTCTTGCAGCGTTTGCAGTTTTTTGATAATCCGTTTTTCTTCGTTTTTTTCCTTTTCTTTGAAGAATGCAAGCGCCTCGTCGATGGTCATTTCCAACAGGTCGAAAATGTTTTTCTCCCTGTATTTTACCTCCAGCACCTCCTTGCGGAAGCGTTTCCCTTCGCAGGCTTCACATTCCAGCACGACGTCGGCCATGAATTGCATTTCCACCGTGATGGTTCCTTCGCCCTTACATTCTTCGCATCTGCCGCCTTCGGTATTGAACGAAAAATAAGTGGCGCTGAGATGCATTTGTTTGGCAAGAGGCTGGTCGGCATAGAGTTTCCGGATTTCGTCGTAGGCTTTGGTGTAGGTCACGGGATTGGAACGGGACGAACGCCCGACGGGATTCTGGTCTACAAACTCCACGTTTGTGATTTGATCCATATCTCCAAAGATGCCGTTTGCCTGAATCGAAATATTCCGTTCGCCGTCGATGTACCGCTTTAGTGCTTCGTAAAATACGTCGCGAACCAGCGACGACTTGCCCGATCCGCTCACTCCGGTTACAACCGTCATGGCGTTCAGCGGAAAGCGGACGTCGATGTGTTTCAGGTTGTTTTCCCGGGCGCCTTTTATTTCGATGTAATTGTTCCATTTCCTGCGTTGCGCGGGGACGTCTATCTTTTCTTTTCCGGTCAGGTACCTGGCGGTGTGACTGTCTTCCGGCATGGCGGGACTGTTCATCTCGCCCTGGTAAACCACCTTTCCGCCCTTTTGCCCGGCGTCGGGACCGATGTCGATGATGTAGTCGGCGGCGCGAATGATTTCTTCGTCGTGTTCAACGACGACGACCGTATTCCCCAGCTCCTGTAGTTGCTTCAACACTTTGATTAGCCGGTCTGTATCTTTGGGATGCAACCCGATGCTCGGCTCGTCCAGGATATACAGCGAGCCGACCAAGCCGCTGCCCAACGAAGTAGACAAGTTGATCCGCTGGCTTTCCCCGCCCGACAGCGTAGACGACAGGCGGTTCAGCGTCAGGTAATTCAACCCCATATCGTTCAGGAATTGCAGGCGGTTGTTGATTTCGAGCAGCAAACGTTTTCCGATGTGGGCGTCTGTTTCGTTCAGTTGCAGGTTTTTGAAAAAGCCTGTCAGTTGCCGGACAGACATGGCGGTCAGGTCGGCGATTGTTTTGCCTCCCACTTTCACATACAGCGCCTGCGGCTTCAACCGCCCGCCCTTACACTCCGGGCAGGTGGTTTTGCCCCTGTAACGGGAGAGCATCACGCGGTATTGAATTTTATACAGGTTGTCGTTGACAAACCGGAAAAAGTCGTCGATTCCTTTCAGGTCGCCTTTCCCATGCCACAGGAGGTCTTTCTGTTCCTGCGTCAGTTCGTAGTACGGACGGTGGATGGGAAAGTTGTGTTTCCCGGCTTTCCGGATAAAATTTTGTTTCCATTCGTCCGCCTTTTCGCTCCTCCAGCAGACGACGGCGTCCTCGTACACCGACAGGGTTTGATTGGGAATAACCAGCGTTTCCGAGATTCCCATGACCTTCCCGAAGCCTTCGCAGACCGGACAGGCGCCTGCCGGACTGTTGAAATTAAACATCAAATCCGAAGGATCTTCAAACAGGATTCCGTCCGCCTCAAATTTTCCGGAAAATTCTTTCGTCAGGACATTTGCCTCCGGATAAATCCGGACGATGCAACTTCCGTCTCCTTCAAAAAAGGCCGTTTCTACCGAATCGGAAAACCGGGCAAGGGTTTGCGGGTCTGCCGAAGCCGCCAGGCGGTCGATTAAAAGATACACCTCCTTCGCGCCGTCCAGCAAATCCTCCCTGCCGCTTATTTCGGCTATTTTGTAAATCTGCCGGTTGATTTCCACCCGCGAAAAGCCTTCTTTTATCCGCATTTCCAACTGTTCGCGCATCCGGCGGGCGTCCGGCGCAAGCACTTTCGTCAACAAAGCAACCGGTGTGCCTTCGGGATAACGCAGCATTTCGTCCACCACATCGCTGACCCGGTGCTTGGAAACAACCTCGCCCGAAACAGGGGAAATTGTTTTCCCGATCCGGGCATACAACATTCGCAAATAATCGTAAAGTTCGGTAGATGTGCCGACCGTCGACCGCGGGTTTCGCGTATTTACCTTTTGTTCAATGGCGATAGCGGGAGGAATCCCCTTGATAAAATCGGTTTCCGGCTTGCTCATCCGCCCCAGAAACTGGCGGGCATAAGCGGAAAGGCTCTCTATATACCGCCGCTGTCCCTCCGCATAGAGCGTATCGAAAGCCAGCGACGACTTCCCCGACCCCGACAAGCCGGTAATTACAACGAATTTATTACGAGGAATTTGTACGTCTATGTTTTTAAGATTGTTGACCCTGGCCCCTTTTACGATGATGTTTGATTCGAATGTCATTTTTTCTTATGAATGAGCGGCAAAGATACGAATTTTTAGATTTGAATGGGTCATTATTTATTGTTCTTCCGTTTTTTCCGGCTATCTTTGTTGCGTTTCATCAGGATTTCTCCGGTTTTGTAACATAACCTCTTAATAAATATAATAATGAATAAGATCAATTTAAAAAAGACAAATTACAGCAGTCCAGGTATGCCCTGGATATTAATTGTTGCGGGCGCCGTTTCCTGCGGTGTCATTCTTTACGGGATATTCACTCAAACGTGGGACAAGGGAAATACGGTAACGACGTTTGTTTTTGCTTCTGCCGCAATCTGTTTACTGTTTGGACTGTGGGTGCTGTTGCGGAAGAAACGGATAGAATATATCAATATCAACGGGTGGCAATACAAGTTATTCCAAAGCGTAAGTAAAGGTCAATTCATCCTTATTTTCGGCGGAATATCGGCCTTAAAATATGTTGCTGTCCTGCTTTGTACTTTCTTCTTCAAAATAGTTCCATTAAGAGACGGCGTGACGCCCCGGTTGGTTTTGTTGGTAACCGGAATGTCTATTGTCATTGCCGCAGTATTCGGTTACATTCAGCACAAAAAATGCAGTTCTGTCGATATGGATTCCGAATTTGATGCGGCGGCTTTTAAACTGTAAATGATTTTGCCCGGGAGATTTGCGCTACGCAGAGGCGCAGCCGCTTTTGTATTTTTGGGAGGCAAGTCCCCCTATACGTAGCTAAGCAGGTACACCGTACTCCTTTAAAATATAAAAGACACTGCGTGTCCGGCGGCCGCCGGAAGTAACTTTTCAACTGAATTCTTACTTCCGCCCGCCGCCGGAAGTAACTTTCCAACCGAATTCTTACTTCCGCCCGCCGCCGGAGATCACTTTTCAACTGAATTCTTACTTCCGCCCACCGCCGGAAGTAACTTTTCAACTGAATTCTTACTTCCGCCCGCCGCCGGAGATTACTTTTCAACTGAATTCTTACTTCCGGCCGCCGCCGGAGGTTACTTTTCAACTGAATTCTTACTTCCGCCCACCGCCGGAAGTAACTTTTCAACTGAATTCTTACTTCCGCCC
>JAIRSN010000270.1 GCA_031255425.1 Dysgonamonadaceae bacterium | reverse complement strand
CACGCAGGCGTAACGGGCGCCTATCTCGTGCAACAAGGCTTCGTCTATCGGTTTCAGGAAAATCATGTCGTAGTGGGCGGCATCGACGCCGGCTTCTTTCGCCCGTTCGATGGCTTCCTTCGCCAGGTTGCCGATCGGCCCGATGCTGACGACGGCTATTTTACTGCCGTCCTTCAGTTTCCGACCCTTCCCGACCGGGAGGAGTTCGAACGGCCGTTCCCAGTCTTTCAGTTCGCCCTTTCCCCTTGGGTAACGGATGACAAATACGCCTTTCCCCGGTTGGCTGCCGGTAAACATCAGGTTCCGCAGGTCGATTTCGTTGAAGGGAGAAGCAACCGTAACATGGGGAATACAACGCAGATAAGCAAGGTCCAGCGCACCGTGATGCGTCGCGCCGTCTTCCCCGACCAGCCCGGCGCGGTCCAGGCAAAGCACCAGGTCTAATTGCTGTATTGCCGCGTCGTGGATGATATTGTCGTAGGCGCGTTGCATAAACGAAGAATAAATATTGCAGAAAGGCAGCAGTCCCTCCTTGGACAATCCGGCGGAGAACGTAACGGCGTGTCCTTCGGCAATGCCGACGTCGAAAGCCCGGTGGGGCATCTCTTTCATCAGGAACGTCATGGAACAGCCGGTCGGCATCGCCGGGGTGATTCCCACGATCCGCTCGTTTTGTTTCGCCAGTTCCACCAGCGTATGACCGAATACATCCTGGTAGAGTTGCGGTTCGTCCTTGGAGCGGGCGGTGATGCGTTCCCCCGTTTCGGGGTTGAACTTCCCGGGGGCGTGCCAGAGCGTGGCGTCGTTTTCCGCCGGCTCGAACCCTTTGCCCTTTTTGGTAAGGATATGCAGCACCTTCGGGCCTTTCATCTCCTTGATGCCTTCCAGCACTTTTATCAACCCGGTGATGTCGTGCCCGTCCACGGGACCGAAGTACCGGACGTTGAATCCCTCGAAAGCATTGTGTTGCTTGGTCAGCAAAGCCTTCAGGCTGTTGTTGAAACGCAGGATCAGCCCTTTTCCCTTTTCCTTGATAACGCCTTGCTTTTTCAGGAAGGTATACAGCTTGTAACGGAGCGTATTATAGGTATGCGAAGTGGTCAGCTTGACCAGCGAATGGCTCAATCCTCCCACCGGGCGGTCGATTGCCATATTGTTGTCGTTCAGGATAATCAGCAGGTCGTTGGGAGCGGACGAGGTGTTGTTCAACCCTTCGAAAGCCAGCCCGCCGGTCATGGAGCCGTCGCCGATAACCGCCACTATCTTGCGGTTTTCCTTCTTCAACTGCGAAGCGATCGCCATCCCCAGCGCCGCCGAGATGGAGTTGGAGGCATGCCCGGCAATAAACGAGTCGTACTCGCTTTCCTGCGGATTGGGGAACCCGCCGATTCCACCCCACTGGCGCAGCGTGCCGAAGCGGTCGCGCCTGCCGGTCAGAATCTTGTGACCGTACGCCTGGTGACCCACGTCCCAGACGATTTTGTCGTAAGGCGTATTAAACACGTAGTGGAGGGCGACGGTTAACTCGATGCATCCCAAGCTGGACCCCAGGTGTCCGGGGTTTTCGGCAAGCACTTCGATGATGTACCGGCGCAGTTCGTGGCTCAACTGTTTCAGTTGATCCCGTGCCAACCCCCGCAAGTCGGCAGGATTGTTTACCGTAGATAATAATTTGAATTCTGCATTTTCAGCCATAGCAAAAAAATATCCTGCAAATATAGGAAAATATATGCCATGTATCTGTAACTTTGCCGCATTATTTACCGGCTTATTCCCGCATTTGTATGAAATTCAGAACTGAAATAACAGTCCCCGCCTCCGGGCTTCGCCTCGCTTACCGGGACCGGATCCTGATGATGGGCTCCTGTTTTGTGGAGAACCTTTCCGCGCGTTTGGTCCGTGCCGGCTTTGCGGTGGCGAACAATCCTTTCGGGATTCTGTTCAACCCGGTTTCGATAGCGGGGGGATTGTCGGACCTGCTGGACAACAGGGTGTATACCCCGGCGGATCTGTTCCCGCACCGGGACCTTTTCCACAGTTTTTCGCACCACAGCCGTTTTTCGGGAACGGACGCCCACCGGGTGCTGGAGAACCTCAATACCCACCGCGAACAGTCGTCCGCTTTTCTCCGGTGCGCCGGGGTGCTTATCGTCACGTTCGGCACGGCACGGTGCTACCGTTTGTTGTCGTCGGGGGAGGTGGTCGCGAATTGCCACCAACTGCCGGCGCGCCTGTTCCGGGAAGAACGGCTGGCGGTGGACGGGATAACGGAACAGTGGACGGCTTTGGCCGACCGCTTGCGCGAGCAGAATCCCCGCCTGAAAATCCTTTTCACCGTCAGCCCGGTGCGCCACTGGAAAGACGGCGCGCACGAGAACCAGTTGAGTAAATCGACCTTGTTGTTGGCGGTAAACGAGCTGGTAAACGCCCGGACGTCCTGTTGTTTCTATTTTCCTTCGTATGAAATAATGATGGACGACTTGCGCGACTACCGTTTCTATGCCGAAGACCTGGTTCATCCCTCAACTCAGGCGATTGATTATATTTGGGAAAAGTTCTGCCACGCCCACTTCGACCAAGCGACAAGGGCGTTGATCGACGAATGGGAAGGGATTCAGCAAGCCCTGGCGCATCGCCCGTTTCATCCGGAGTCGGAGGAATATCAACGCTTT
>JAIRSN010000268.1 GCA_031255425.1 Dysgonamonadaceae bacterium | reverse complement strand
AAAAAGCAAAAAAAAATAAGTTAAATCCGTATTGCAATCATCTGTTTTTCCGGCGGCCGAGCTTGCTTTTGGCTCTAAAACCGGGCGAAAACAGTGCTTTTTGCTTCCGGATTTTTTTTATTTAGCGGCGCAACCGCAAGGCGCAAATCCCATTTCAACTGAATTTAAGGTTTTGCCCCGGGGCAAAAGCTATTTTACAACTGATTAAAAGAAGAAATAATCCGGTTAATGTCGTACATTTGCAGCAAACAAAAAAACACAAACAGATGAAAATTGCTTTCCTTTCGCCGTTTTATCCTTATCGTGGAGGCATCGCGCAGTTCAGCGCTTCGCTGTACAAAGCGCTGGAAAAAGACCACGAGGTAAAAGCCTTTTCTTTTGCCCGCCTCTACCCGGCAATGCTTTTCCCGGGCAAGACGCAGTATGTAACGGCGGACGATGCGGCAACGGTCGTTCCTGCCGAAAGGTTGCTGGACAGTGTCAACCCCTGCTCTTACCGGAAAACGGCGGATGCCATTGCCGCGTATCACCCGGATGTCCTGGTCGTGGCTTACTGGATGTCGTTTCTCGCGCCGGCGTACGCTTGCATCGCCCGCCGCCTGAACGGGAAGATGAAGATTGCCGTCCTGCTGCACAATGCGATTCCGCACGAACCCCGGTTTTTCGATAAAACGCTCGCCCGGATGTTTTTCCGTTCGTGTACGCATTTTCTCGTGATGAGTACGATTGTGCAAAAAGACCTGCTGGCGCTTCAGCCGGATGCCCGTTACCGCCTGCATCCGCATCCTTTATACAATCATTTCGGAGAAAAAATTTCCCCCACCGAAGCGCGGGAGAAACTGGGACTGGCTGCCGGACGGAAAACGCTGCTGTTCTTCGGGCTGATCCGCGATTACAAGGGCTTAGACCTGCTGATTGAGGCGATGGCATTGCTGGACGAATCGTACCAGTTGCTGATTGCCGGCGAGTCCTACGGGCCTTTCGACAAATACGGGAAGCTGATCGCGCAGTCCGCCGCCCGGGACCGGGTGAAAGTGATCAACCGTTACATCGGCGACCGGGAAGTGCCGGTTTTATTTTCCGCCGCCGACTGCCTGGTTTTGCCGTACAAGTCCGCTACGCAAAGCGGCGTTATCCCGGTGGCGTATCATTTTGAGGTTCCGGTGGTAGCGACCGGTGTCGGCGGCTTGAAGGAAACCCTCGAAACCGCCGGAACGGGCGTGGCATGCCTGCCGGATTCCGGAAGTTTGGCGTCCGGAATCGAACAACTTTTCGCGCAAGGCAAAGACCGTTACCTCGCCGGCATCCGGAACGAAAAACAATCCCTGTCGTGGGAACATTTCGCGCAAACCCTGACCGCATGGGAGGATTAAACGCTTCCTTCGCGCAACCGGTTGGGGCAGGCTTGCCCCGAAAATGTGAGAAGGTTGTTTCGAAATCCGAAAAATTTATGTAAGTTTGTGAGCTAAAATTAAATCATAAAAAAAACAGACAGTATGAAATTCGTAGTATCCGGTAATTTGTTATTAAGCCATTTACAAACAGTAGGCAGAGTGATCGCATCCAAAAATTCGATCCCTATTTTAGATTGTTTTTTATTTGAACTCCAGGAAACACAGTTGACCATCACGGCAGCCGACAGCGAAACCCGCATGATGACGACCGTCGAAGTAAAAGACGTGGAAAAGGCAGGCACGTTTGCCATCCCGTCCAAGAATTTGATAGACGCATTGAAGGAGCTGCCGGAACAGCCCGTCACGTTCGAAATCAACGAAGAAACATTGGAATTGTTCATCTATTACGAAAACGGTAAGTACAATTTTATCGCACAGCGGGGCGACGAATACCCGCAATCCAAACCGCTGAACGAGGAGGCTGCCAGCTTGGTCCTGAGCGCTCCGGACTTGTTGACCGGTATTTCCCGGACGCTTTTTGCCGGCGGCGACGACGAACTTCGTCCCGTGATGAACGGCGTCTATTTCGATATTACCCCCGAACACCTCACGTTTGTCGCTTCCGACGGGCATAAATTGGTCCGCTTCAAAAACCTGGGCGTGAAAAACAGCGAACCCTCGGCGTTTATCCTTCCCAAAAAGCCGGCAAACCTGCTGAAAACCATTCTTCCCCGCGAAGAAGGAAACGTGACCATCGGTTTCGATGCCAACAATGCCTATATCACCATGGCGCATTTTGTGGTGGTCTGCCGCCTGATCGAGGGGCGTTACCCGAATTACAACGGGGTTATTCCGCAACAGAATCCCTACAAAGTAAATGTAGACCGCCTGAACTTCCTGAACGCCTTGAAGCGCGTGACGGTGTTCTCCAATTCCGCCAACAGCCTGATCAAACTGAACATTTCCGCCAACAGTATTTTCATTTCCGCACAGGATATTGACTTTTCGATTTCGGCGGAAGAAACCGTCGCCTGTGTCTACGACGGCGATGTGATGAGTATCGGGTTCAAGGGAACGTATCTTATCGAAA
Organism: Dysgonamonadaceae bacterium; assembly: GCA_031255425.1. Lineage (GTDB taxonomy): Bacteria > Bacteroidota > Bacteroidia > Bacteroidales > Azobacteroidaceae > Azobacteroides. Next base: position 3,130 of record JAIRSN010000268.1, on the reverse strand, counting down.
TTTTAAGCAATATATCGTCGGAAGAAGTCATTCTTCAATTAGCCGATCCTGCCCGCGCGGGGCTGGTCCTTCCGGCGGAAAACGAAGCGGACGAAGACTTGCTGATGCTGTTGATGCCGATGATGCTCAGCGAGTAACAGAAAACCAAAGGATGAATGAAGAAGGGTGCCTGCCTCCGGGCGGCAGTCCTTCGTTCATCTTTTTTCAATCCATTCCTGTCATTACTTAATCCATAATATTCAAAGAAGTGAAACTGAATTTAAAAAACCCCATTGTCTTTTTCGACCTCGAAACGACAGGCATTAATATTGTCTCCGACCGGATTGTCGAAATTTCTTACCTGAAAGTATATCCGAACGGCGACGAAGAGTCCAAAACAAAGCGGATTAATCCTGAGATGCCCATTCCGCCGCAGGCATCCAACATTCACGGAATCAAGGACGAAGATGTGAAAGACGCCCCGACCTTCAAGGCGATCGCCAAGTCGTTGGCGGCACAGATCGAAGGCTGCGACCTGGCGGGATACAATTCCAACCGGTTCGATATTCCCTTGTTGGCGGAAGAATTTTTGCGCGCCGACGTAGAGATTGATTTGATGAAAAGAAAATTTATCGACGTGCAGACCATCTTCCACAAGAAAGAACAGCGTACATTGGCAGCCGCTTTCAAATTTTACTGCGACAAGGACCTGGAAAATGCGCACAGCGCCGAAGCCGATACGAAGGCGACCTACGAAGTGTTGAAGGCGCAACTGGATCGATACTCCGACCTGAAAAACGACATGACTTTTCTTGCCGAATATTCTTCTTTTACAAACAATGTGGATTTTGCCGGACGGGTGGTCTACAATGAGAAAAAACAGGAAGTTATTAATTTCGGGAAATACAAAGGACGGCTCGTGGAGGAGGTGTTGAGAGAAGATCCGGGCTATTACGGGTGGATTATGCAAGGCGATTTCACGCTTCATACCAAAAAGGTTCTTACCGGGATTAAATTACGATCGGCTTTTAATAAATAAGATGAATTCTGCCTTGAAAAACAGTGTGTTATTTCTCCTTGCCTTGTGCGCTTGCCAGTCCCCGAAAACGCCCGATAGCCGGAACAACGACCGGCTCTATCTTATCGTCGGCTCGTATTCCGACGGAACAACTTCCGGGCTGTCGGTGTATGATTTTGATACGCAAACGGGCGATTTCGCTTACGTGAGCGATGTGAAAGACTTGGTCAATCCGTCGTACCTGGCGGTTTCGCCGGACGGGCAACGGGTGTATTCGGTCAATGAAACCGCCAACGGCGCCGTCAGTTCCTTTGCGTTCGACAAGTTGACCGGGACGCTGAGCCGGATCAACTACCAATTTACGGAAAGCGCCGACCCGTGTTATATTTCAATCGCTCCGGACGGGTCTTTCTTAGTTACCGCCAATTACAGCGGCGGCAACCTCTCCGTCTTTCCGTTGCACAAAGACGGCTGCATCCGGCCGCTCCTTCAAAACATCGCGTTGCATCCGGCATCGGAAAGCACGCCCTCGCATATCCATTCGGTGGTGTTTGCGCCGGACGGGCAGTCCCTCTGGGTGACCGACCTGGGGCGCGACGAAATCCATTCGCTGGATGTACAGGCGGGAACAGAAAGCCTCCTGCGCCCGGACAGCCGCCGCACGCTGCATTTGCAAGCCGGTTCCGGTCCCCGGCATTTGGCGTTTCATCCCAACGGACACCTGCTGTACTGTATCAATGAACTGTCCGGAACCGTCGCCGTCCTCAACGAGGAAGCGGGGCGCCTGTCCGTCGTTCAGTACATTGCATCCGATACAACTGCCGGTAGCGGTCCGAAAGGGAGCGCCGACATTCACCTCTCCCCCGACGGGAAATACCTTTATGCTTCCAACCGCCTGAAAGCAGACGGGATCGCCGTGTTTTCCGTTGATCCGGAAAACGGGACCTTGACGCGCGCCGGCTATCAGGAAACAGGCGTTCACCCGCGCAATTTTATCCTCACTCCGAACGGGAAATTCCTTCTTTGTGCCAATCGCGACAGCCATTCGATTCAAATTTTCGAAATCGATCCGGATACCGGATTGTTACATCGTTCCGGCAAGGAAATCCCAGTCGACAAACCGGTATGCCTGAAATGGATCGAATGAAAAAGCGCTTGTTTTACGCCCTGATTCTCCTGCTTCTCCCCTTTCATGCCTGTATGGAGGTGGAGGAATACGAAAACAATGCCCTCGGCAATTTCGAAGCGCTGTGGAAAATCATGGACGAGCATTATTGTTTCTTCGAATACAAGGACGTTGACTGGAACCGGATTTATACCGAATACAAACAGCGGATAAATAACCGGATGAATCAGGAATCGCTCTTTTTGCTGCTCAACGAAATGCTCGGCGAACTGAAAGACGGGCATGTCAACCTGTCGTCTCCTTTCGATCTCGGCAGGTATTGGAAATGGTTTGAGGATTATCCGTATAATTACAAACAGGAACTGATAGACAGCCTGCTGGGGGACGATTACCGGATTGCGGGAAGCATTCGTTACAAAATTCTGGAAGACAACATCGGCTATTTCCGTTGCGCCGACTTCTCGTCGGAGATAGGGAACGGCAACCTGGATTACATTATAGAGAAACTCGGTCTCTGTTCCGGCATAATTATCGACGTGCGGAACAACGGCGGCGGCATGTTGACCAATTCCGATAAACTGGCGTCCCGTTTCTTCAACGAGAAAACCCTGACCGGGTACATCCGGCACAAAACCGGAAAAGGGCACAACGATTTTTCCAAGCCCCACCCCCTGTACATCGAGCCGTCCGGACGGTTAAGGTACCAAAAGCCGGTGGTTGTTCTGGTCAACCGCCGGTGTTACAGCGCGACCAACGACTTTGTCAACACCATGCGCCTGGCGCCCAACGTAACCATCCTGGGCGACAAAACCGGCGGCGGAAGCGGCTTGCCTTTCAGTTCCGAACTGCCCAACGGATGGGCGGTACGTTTTTCGGCGTGTCCCATGTACGACGCGGAGATGCAACAGATTGAGTTTGGCATCGAGCCGGATATATTCGTCGGCCTATCCGACCGGGACGCCCAAAACAACAAGGATACGCTGATCGAAACCGCCCGCCGGCTGCTT
>JAIRSN010000215.1 GCA_031255425.1 Dysgonamonadaceae bacterium | reverse complement strand
GGTTTCTATGCTTTGTTAAAAGAAACCGCACAAAAATAGTGAAAATCTTTGAAACTAAAAAGAAGCAGCCGCTTGATTTGAATTTATTTTTTCCCTACATTTGGGGCATGAATACTATAAATTTCCACATCGCTTATTTGTTGACAAAGCACGAATGTGTTATCATTCCGGGTATTGGTGCATTTGTCGTTTCGCCCGTTGAAAAAAGCAAGATAAAAGAAACAGGACTTTTGTGTCCGCCGGCACGCCCCCTGGGGTTCAATCCGGAGATAAAACACAACGACGGCCTGTTGGCCAATTCCATTTCTCAAAAAGAAAATATCGCCTACAAAGAAGCCTGTTTGCGTATCCAACATTACACGGATTACCTGAATGACCGTTTGAAGGAACAAAAAACAATTCAGATGCAGTGGGTCGGGAAACTGGCTCTGTCCGCCAAACGGAAAATCATCTTTGCACCGTCCATTTATCTCAGTTGCAATGCTTCGCATTTCGGGCTAAATAACTTTTACTTGCCGACTCTCGACGAACTGGATCGAAATACCGAACCGGTATACGAAAAAAAGCGGAAAAGAGAACCTGCCTGCAATCCGGTCAACAGGAATATTTTCCGGCGGAGCAGTCCGGCAGCGGCGGCGGTTTTGGCATTGTTTCTTGTTTCCACTCCGTTAAACAGGCAACAGCAACCGGTTGCGCATTTGCAACAAGCCGGCTTTCTTCCCGTTTCAACAAAGGCAGCCGGCGCATTATCAACCGCCGAAGAGACGGCAACCATTCCCTATGCTGCCCCTCCTGCCGTTCAACCGGTGGCTCAACCGGCGGAAAATGAAACCCCCAACACATACCGTTACCATATTATAATAGCCAGCCTGCCCAATGAGAAATCGGCGAAAGCAAGGCTGGAAGAACTCCGGAAAGACTTCCCGGAAGCGGTCTTTGTCCATTCGGACAGAAACAAATACCGAATCGCTATCCATCAATTTGAAGACAAAAAAGCAGCCATCGCCTTTCTTAAAAAATTCAGGACAACATACCCCAAACATGCGGATGCGTGGATGTTGACTCAATGAAAATATTTACGAAATAAATCGTTGTTTATAATTTGCAATTCGCAAATTTATTTTATCTTTGCACCCGCTAATACAAAATTCAAACAAATTAAATTGATTCAAACAAATGGCAACTAAAATCAGATTGCAAAGACACGGTCGCAAAGGGTACGCGTTTTACCACATCGTGATCGCAGATAGCAGAGCTCCACGAGATGGAAAATTTATCGAAAGGATTGGTTCTTACAACCCAAATACAAATCCTGCTACAATAGATTTGAAATTCGACAGAGCTTTGTATTGGATGAATGTAGGCGCACAACCTACCGATACGGTAAGAAATATTCTTTCCGACGAAGGAGTTCTTCTTAAAAAACACTTGATGGGAGGCGTAAGCAAAGGCGCATTTACCGAAGCGGACGCCGAAAGTAAATTCCAGGCATGGAAAGACGCCAGACAGTCGGCGGTTAAAGCGAAAGTAAGCAAGTTGGGCGAAGCGGAAAGAACCGCCGAAAAAACCCGCCTGGAAGCCGAAAAAGCCGTAAATAAAGCAAAAGCCGAAGCGCTTGCAGCGAAAAAAGCCGAAGCGGCAGCACGTGAAAGAGCGGAAGAAAAGGCGAAAGAAGTTTCCGAAACGCCCGAAACACCCGAAGTAGCAGAGGCTATTGAAACTCCTGAAGTTGTTGAACCCGCCGAAGTTGTTGAAACCCCTGAGGTTGTCGAAGCTCCCGAAGCTGTTGAAACACCCGAAGTCCCCGAAACTCCCGAAGCGCCTGCTTCGGAAGAACAATCATAAGAGCGTTTTCGTTTCAGTCACATAGAGAAGCCGTCTTAAAAGTTTTATCCGAAAGAATTTTTGAGACGGCTCTTTTTATATCTCCTGCGCAAACCGGGGGGATATATTTTTGTAAATCCGGAAAAAATCCCGTAAGTTTGTTTTCTCAAAAATACAATGCGTTTATGAAAAAGTTACTTGTGAATACATCTGAAAAGATGAAAAAACAATGGATTCCCCTGATAGCGGTAACGTTAATCCTTTCTTCCTGTCTCGATTTCGATTTGCCGAACGTCAATGGCATGTGGCAACTAAAAACCATTCAAAGCGAAGACGGGAACATTCAGGCAGTCGATACAATCTTTTACAGCTTTCAACGGCAAGCAATCTTTTCTTACACCATATTGCACGAAAGAGAACAGCAGGCGGCGGTTGCAGAAGTGATTTACGGATATGTGGAATTTCCCGGCTCCGGTCAACTCCACCTTCTGCTGGATGAAAAAGAAGAAGAACGGGGACGCCTTGAAAAACTGCTGCTTTGGGAGGGCGAAAATAAGGTGACCTACCATATCGTGAAGTTAAATTCCAAACGGATGGTCCTGGCGCGCAATAACAAAACGTATAATTTCATAAAATACTGATAAAGCTATGAAACGACTTGTTTTTCCGGTTTTGTGGAGTCTGGTTGCTCTTTCCGCATTTGCTCAGATAGAGGATTCGTATCGCGTAGAAACCTTTGGTTCTGTGGCAAGCGGAGAAAATACGCCTTTTTGGATGGTGAACCGTAATTGGGGAATGACGGCGCTGGCTGCCGGCAATTTCTATGTGAAAGGCGGCGTCTTTCATCAGCAGAAAATCAATACCGATTGGTCGTTCGATGCCGGAATCGATCTGGCGGGCGGCTCTTCGGCGGCTTACGGAAAGGCATGGATTCAACAATTATACGGCCGTCTGAATTGGAAAGCCTGGCGCATCGACATCGGCGTGCGGGAAGATTATACTTCTTACCTGAATCCCCTTTTGAGTTCGGGCGACTTTGCCCGGTCCAACAATGCAAGACCCTTCCCTCAAATCAAGGTCAGCCTGTCCGACTACATTCTTGTCCCTTATACAAAAGGGAATATGTTTCTGAAAGGGGATTTCTCCATTGGAAAATACCTGGACGGACAATGGCAGGAAGACCGGGCATTGCCTCACCGGGAGCATTATACCAAAAATGTTTTATCGCACAATAAATCCATTTACTTCAAATTCGGGGACATCGAAACCAAACACCGGAAGCAGTTTACCTTCGGAATGGTCCATTTCGCTCAATGGAGCGGGACGCTGTACCGGTTCATGCCGGAAGCGGCGGACTACCGGGTTACCGCCCAACCGCACCGGTTCTCCGATTTTTTGCGGGTTGCTATCGCCAAGGAGGGTTCTTCCGGATCATCGTCGGCAGACGCGGCTTATGTAGCCGGTTCCCAGTTAGGGACCTATCTCTTTAAATGGGATTATAAACGATCGGCCAACGAAAGGCTGAGTGTTTACCTGCACCATTTTTTCGACGATGGTTCGGGGATGGTCTTCGAGAATTACTATGACAATCTGTTGGGGCTGGAATTTCAATCCAAAGACCGGTCGCTGTTGTCCGGAGCGGTCTTTGAGTATATCTACACCAAGCAGCAAACCGGTCCTGTGCATCACAACATCGGCATGGACGATGCGCACCGGGATAAATTGATGCACAAGGGAAATGGAAATGACAATTATTACAACAACGTGGATTATGTACAAGGGCCTTCTTATTTCGGGAAAACGATGGGGACGCCTCTTTTCCTCTCGCCCGAATACAATACGGACGGAAGCCTGAACTTTAAGAGCAGCCGGATCATTGCTTTTCACCTGGGTCTGGAGGGCTATTTTCACCCGGCATTTCAATACCGCTTGCTCCTGACAACGGGTCAAAGCTGGGGAAGGTATTATGTCCCGTTCAAGACTGTAAAAAAGGGCGTTGCCTCGCAACTGGAGTTAATCTACCGCCCTTCCCGCATCTGCGGCGCGGAAATTAAACTGGTTGCCGGCTTCGATAAGGGTGATTTTTTCGGAGGGGATACTTTCGGCGCAGGGCTTACGCTTTCCAAACAGGGGGTAATCTTCGCCCAATAATATTTCATCATTGCCCGGCTATACGTGTGAATTTGCGAGAAAAAGGGGGCGGTCGCGTGCGCTGTTTTTAGCACCGGCCGCCCCTCGATTATTCATTTATTTATAAACGGTTATTCTTCAGTCACATTCTAAGGACTCAATCAAATCATTCTGACACACAGCGGACCGAATTCCCGCCCGACCGACCGTTCGCGGCGCTCGGGCGCACGTGCGTACTGGCCCAGGACGGGCGGTAAGCGGCAATACTCGAGGCTACGACGCTACTACTCCAGTAAAGAGTGCTCGTACCGCTACCGACAACATTGCCGTGTTCGTGACTGCGACAGCCACTGGCAGGAAGGAAAAAAGTGGGATATGTTCCGAAATCTGTATTGGATCCATTAGTGGCGGAAGGAGTCAGCGAGACACCGTGTGTGCCTGATTCTCCGAAATTATGAACCCATTTATTAACCTTAGCGTTTCCGTAACAATCGCCTGTAGTACAATCAGTTGCCGCGCCGTAAATGCTTGCCCATTCGGTACGTGTAGGAACCCGCCAGCCGGCAGGGCAGGGATCGGCAGGCGCCTTTTCAGGTACTGCTTCCGTACCGATGTTCCAGCGATTATTGTAGATACCTGTTGTTTCCGTTCCGGCAATCCAGTCATAATTATTTTGGGTTCGGCGAATAAATTTACCGAAGCGAGCGTCTGTTTCCAAAACCTGACCGGTAGTCATATTAATATTCGCTGCTGCATTGGGAACAGGATCATCTTCTATTCCGGTAGTTTGACCGAGATGGTCCAGCGGCCATATATTTTCGATACTTAAATCCCGGCGCTGGTGGCCGTCACCTATTCTGCCCCATTGATAAATGTCGCCGTAAACCGTGCGATCGGTTGAGCTGCCGGTATTCGGAGAAGGAACATACGTCTTTTGCTCCGCCGGATCGCCTTTGTCCGGATCGGCGCCCAGATTGTAACACATAAAAGTAAGCCAGCCGTTTATGGCCGGATTCGTCTTTTCCGGATCATCTACTCTCCGCACCGAACAGCCCACCGGCGCATTCTGAACGCGAACAACCAAGTCTACTTTCTTCTTTGTTCCGCGATTGTCAAGGAAAAATGCGGTAATCGTAATCTTTTTAGCATGGGTACGATCGGCTTCGCCAACCTTGGTCTTTACGTCAGTCAAACTGTTGAACGTCAAAGTAACCGTACCGGCAGCATTGTC
>JAIRSN010000018.1 GCA_031255425.1 Dysgonamonadaceae bacterium | reverse complement strand
TTATTCTAAATTTGCATTTCCTTACAAACAGCTATAAATAGAGGAATGATAAAAACAAAAGAAACCCTAAAGTACAAAAGGATTGTAATAAAAATCGGCAGCAACGTGCTGACCGGCGCCGACGGCACGCTCGATGCCGGGCGGATGTCGTTGCTTGTTGCCCAGATCGCGTTGCTACTTCGTTCAGGCGTTGAAATCATCGTCGTGTCGTCGGGAGCCGTAGCTTCGGGACGGGGCGAACTCGGTGCGCAAAGCGCTTTCCGGAAGCTCGACCCCGTGTCGGCGCGGCAGTTGTTTTCCGCTGTCGGACAGGTGAAACTCATCAACACGTATTATCACCTTTTCCGCGAAAGGGAAATAGATTGCGGACAGGTTTTGACCACAAAAGAGAGCCTGTCGAGCCGCAACCATTACCTGAACCAGAAAAACTGCATGGAAGTAATGCTCCACAATAAAGTAGTGCCGATTGTAAATGAGAACGATACCATCTCGGTCACCGAGTTGATGTTTACCGACAACGACGAGCTGTCGGGGATGGTGGCAGCGATGATGAACGCCGACGGACTGATTATCCTGAGTGCCATCGACGGCATCTACAACGGCGATCCGAGTGCAGGAAACGCAGAAGTTATCCGCGAAATCGAACCGGGGAACACCGGCATATCCAATTACATTTTCACCGGAAAATCGCAATTCGGGCGCGGGGGAATGATTACGAAATCCCGCATTGCCCGCAAAGTAGCCGACGAAGGAATCGAAGTGATCATCGCCAACGGCAAGCGGGAGAACATACTGATCGACTTGGTTTTGAATCGTTTGCCGGAAGTGCTTTGCACCCGGTTTGTCCCGTTGCGGCGTCCGGTATCGGGCGTAAAAAAATGGATAGCCCACAGCGACGGTTTTGCCAAAGGCGCCATACACATCAATCCCGGCGCTTACGAAGCGTTGATGCAGCCGAAAGCCGCCAGTTTGTTGCCGGTGGGAGTCGAATCGGTCGAAGGCCGTTTCGAGAAAGACGATATTGTGCGGATTGTAGCGCCGTCCGGCGAGAACATCGGGGTGGGACGTGCGACGCTTTCGGCGGAAAAAGCCCGGCAGGTAATCGGGAAAAAAGGCGCTAAAGCCTTGATACATTACGATTATATGTATTTGGATTAACAGCGAATAATAAAGAAAACGGATATGGAAAATATATTTGAAAAAACGATGCGGGCGAGCAGGGAACTCAACGCCTTAGACGAACCGGTCATCAACCGCGTCTTGCTGGAAGTGGCTCGCGAAACCGAACGGCAATCCGAGGTCCTTTTGGACGCCAACCGGATGGACCTGAACCGGATGGACGTCTCGAATCCGCTGTACGACAGGTTGAAGCTCACGAAAGAGCGGATATTTGCCATCGCCGCGGACTTGCGCAACGTTGCCTCGTTGCGCTCGCCTGCCGGCGAAGTGTTGTCCGAAACGGTGCGTCCCAACGGCATGAAAATAACGAAGATACGGATCCCGTTTGGGGTGATCGGCGTGATATACGAAGCGCGGCCGAATGTCGGTTTCGATGTGTTCGGGCTTTGTTTCAAAAGCAATAACGCGGTGATTCTGAAAGGAGGCAGCGACGCTCATTTTTCAAATGAAGCAATCGCAAAGCTGATTCGCAAGGTACTGGCAGATGCGGGCATCAACCCGGACGTCTTGACCCTGCTCCCTTCCGGCAGGCAGGCAACGGCGGAACTGCTTGGCGCAAGGGATTATGTCGATCTGATAATCCCGCGGGGAAGTTCGTCGCTGATCCATTACGTGCGGGAAAATTCGCGGGTACCGGTCATCGAAACCGGCGCCGGAATCTGCCATACGTATTTCGACCGGCAGGGCGATGCCGCTAAAGGCGCCGCCCTTATTTTCAATGCCAAGACGCGGAGAGTCAGCGTGTGCAACGCGATGGATACATTGATCATTCATTCCGGACGCCTGAATGATCTTCCCGGATTGTGCAACAGGCTTGCCACCAAAGAGGTCATCATCTATGCCGACCCCCGCGCATACGAAGCGTTGCGGGGAAGGTATCCGGAAAACCTGCTCGAACCCGCCGGCGAAACCGGTTTCGGCATCGAATTTCTTGATTATAAGATGTCTATAAAGACCGTTGATACGATAGAAGAAGCGATGCAACACGTTGCCCGCCATTCCTCGAAGCACAGCGAAACGATTGTAACGGAGGACAAAACGGCAGCGGATTTATATGTCAAAACAATCGATGCGGCTTGTGTTTACGTCAATGTTTCAACCGCGTTTACCGACGGTGCGCAGTTCGGGTTCGGCGCGGAAATAGGAATCAGTACGCAGAAGATGCACGCCCGCGGCCCGATGGCTCTCGCCGAATTGACCACGTACAAATACATCATCACCGGAAACGGGCAGGTCCGCGAATAAGCCGGGTGCCGGTTCCTTGCGTACGGAAGCGGTCGGGGGTTGAGGTTTTCAACCCTTTTTTAGTTTGTTTTTTTTGGAATAATTGGAGGATTCAGAGCAGTTTCGTAAATGTTTTGCCCTTTTTGAATTGCAAATGCGAATTAACCGTATATTGCGTCACGATTTCTTCTTTTCTGTTGATTGCGCTATTGGTCTGCACTTCAAAGACTAAGATTTTATTGGTTTGCAAACCGGCGTACTTTATCTTTTCGTCCTCCGAACCGATCAGCCCGATTTCGATGCAGTCTACATAATTCCCTTTCGGATCAAAACTCAGCAGATACTCATGGATTTTGCCTTTGGGTTCCAGGTAAATAAAACTTTCCAGCCGTCCATTTTCACCCGAATAGTACGATTGGCCCGGAAGCAGATCTTCCGAAGGAATCTCTTTCATCGGAATGCCGGTTTTGACTTCATCAATCCTAAGCCTCTCCCGTTGAACGGAGGAGATCCGGGCTTGGGTATGAAGCCGGTACACCGAGACATCCGTTTTTTTGAACAACGATTTAGTCGAAGGAATGTAAACCGTGGACGGTTCTCTTTTCTCAATCAGGGGAATTTCTATTTCCGGTTCTGTTTCGGCATCCGACGCTTCCGCTGCGGCGTCTTCTACCGTGTCCAAGATCAGCGCATTTTCTTCGGTTTCCGTTATTTCGACCTTCGTAACAATCGTGTTTTTATTTCCGGAAGGTTTCTCCTCGGCTTTCTTTGCGACCGCTTCCGAAGGCGTTTTTTCCACAACCGTTTCCTTTTCCGGCATCGACCTGCGGCTCCATATTCCTATTATTAAAAGAAAAATAATGAGAAAAACCAGCAATAGGATTAATGTACTCTGTTTGTTGTAGTCCATGCGAATGGGGAATTATAAAAAGACCGGAGGCAAAGATAAAAAAGTTTTTATTCTACACCAAGTAATGTCCGTTCATTTAACATCACTTTTCACGCATATAGATATTTACCGGCGTTCCGGTCAGCTTCCAATTCTTTCGGAGTTGATTTTCCAGAAAACGCTTGTACGGCTCTTTTACCCATTGCGGCAAATTGCAGAAAAACACAAAACTCGGCACGGCGGTATTCGGCAACTGGGTGATGTATTTTATTTTCACCATTTTCCCTTTGTTCATGGGCGGCGGCGTTTTTTCGATAATGGGAAGAAGAACCTCATTCAACTGATGAGTGGAAATTTTGGTATTGCGCGTTTCGTAAACCTCTTTCGCCGTTTCCAATATCTTGTAAATCCGTTGTTTGGTAATGGCGGAGGCAAAGATAACCGGCACATCCACAAAAGGCGCGGTCCGTTCGCGGATGGCATTCTCAAATGTTTTGATGATATTGTCGTTTTTGTTTTCGACTAAATCCCATTTGTTTACGACAATCACCAGCCCTTTTCTGTTCTTTTGGATCAATGAAAAGATATTGATGTCCTGCGTTTCGATTCCACGGGTGGCGTCAATCATCAGCACGCAAACATCCGCATTTTCAATCGCCCGGATCGCCCGGACGACGGAATAGTATTCCAAATCTTCCGTCACCTTCCCTTTTTTACGGATCCCGGCGGTATCTACGAGGTAAAATTTCAGTCCGAATTTGTCATATTGGGTATAAATCGAGTCGCGGGTTGTTCCGGCGATCTCCGTTACAATGTTTCGGTCTTCGCCGATAAAGGCGTTTATCAAAGAAGATTTGCCGGCATTCGGACGTCCGACAACAGCTATTTTGGGAATGTTGTCTTCGATTTCTTCTTCGTCTTTTTTCGTGAACTTAGAAACGACGACATCCAATAAATCCCCTGTCCCGGAACCGTTTGCCGCGGAAATATTATAGGGATCACCCAATCCCAAGGTGTAAAATTCGGCCGATTGGGCATGCAGTTCATAGTTGTCGGCCTTATTGGAAACCAGAACGACCGGTTTTTTCCCTTTGCGGAGCATGGCCGCCACCTGCTGGTCCAGGCCGGTAATCCCATGAGTCACATCTACAAGAAACAGAATAACATCGGCTTCGTCAATGGCAACCTGCACCTGTTTGTTGATTTCTTCCTCAAAAACATCTTCCGAGCCGATCACCCAACCGCCGGTATCGATGACGGAAAATTCGTGACCCGTCCATTCGGACTTGCCGTATTGACGGTCGCGGGTGGTTCCGGACGTTTCGTCCACAATGGCTTGACGGCTTTGCGTCAGCCGGTTGAACAAGGTGGATTTCCCTACGTTCGGACGGCCTACTATTGCTACTATGTTACTCATAATTTTTCTTTGTATTTTTTATATGCCCGATTAATCTATTTTATAGCCGAAACGCTTCAACAGGTTGTCCCTGTTCCGCCAATCTTTTTCTACTTTGACAAAGATTTCAAGAAATACCTTTTTTTCGAAGAATTTTTCGATGTCTTTTCGTGCCATAGAACCGACCTTTTTAAGCGCTTTCCCCTGGTCGCCGATAATGATTCCTTTTTGAGAATCCCTTTCTACGATTATCAAGGCTTTGATATGGATCAGCGCATCCGATTCGTCGAAAAGTTCGACTGCAACCTCCACCGAATACGGAATTTCCTTCTGATAATACAGGAGTATCTTCTCCCGGATTATTTCGGTGACAAAAAACCGCGCGGGACGATCCGTCATCGCATCTTTTTCAAAATAGGGCGACGACTCTGGAATCAATTCTTCAATCCTTTTTTTCAGGTAATCCGTATTGAAACGATGCGTTGCCGACACCGGAATAATTTCCGCTTGCGGGAACACTTTTTCCCATTCCGTTACCATTTTCCCCAGCGCTTTCTGATTGGATAAATCGACCTTGTTTATTATCAAGAGAACAGGAGCCGTGACTTTTTCTACTTTTTTGAGAAAGAAATCGTTCTTGTCAACCTTTTCGATTACATCTGTTACGTAAACCAGCACATCCGCATCGTCCAATGCCGACTCGGAAAAGCTGAGCATATTCTCTTGCAGTTTGTAGTTGGGATGTAAAACGCCGGGCGTGTCGGAATAAACGATTTGCATATCATCGGTATTGACAATTCCCATTATCCGGTGGCGGGTAGTCTGGGCTTTGGAGGTTATGATAGAAAGTTTTTCCCCTACCAAAAGGTTCATTAAAGTAGATTTTCCTACATTCGGATTCCCGACAATATTTACAAATCCTGACTTGTGCATAAAATTAAGAATAAAAACAACGAATTAAGAGATTATGCTATCCATTCTTAATTTTAATTCGTTCGGTTTATTGGGGGTCGTATCCCCATTTTAAATAAGTAGCTCCCCAGGTAAATCCGGCGCCGAAGGCCGATAAAATAACATTATCTCCTTTACGCAGTTTCGGTTCCCATTCCCACAAACAGAGAGGAATCGTTGCCGCGCTCGTGTTTCCGTATTTTTCTATGTTGATCATCACTTTTTCGTGCGGGACGTTCAACCAGTTTATGACGGATTCGATAATCCGCAAGTTGGCCTGGTGGGGGATGACCCAGTCAATGGTATCCGGCGACAAGTGATTCCGTTTAATAATTTCGTTGCAGACGTCCACCATTTTCGAGATGGCTTGCTTGAACACAACCCTGCCGTCTTGCCAGATGTAATGCAATCCTTTGTCAACGGTTTCATGGGTGGTCGGGTTTGCCGAACCGCCGCCATACACATGCAGGTATTCGGGCGAACTGCCATCGGATTGCATGATGGAGTCGATAATGCCCACGTCTTCGGTCGTAGCCTCCAACAGGGCGCAACCACAGCCGTCGCCAAAAATCGGGCAGGTGTTTCTATCGGTATAATCGGTCAGTTTCGACAATGTATCGCCGGCGATGACTATTATCTTTTTGTATTTTCCGGAAATGATAAAATTTTCGGCAATCTCCAATGCGTAAATAAACCCGCTGCAAGCGGCTTCTATATCAAAGCAAAAAGCATTCGTCATTCCCGTTTTCGCCGCCGTCAAAGCTGCCGCATTCGGAAGGATGTAGTCGGGAGTGGACGTTCCGAAGATAACCGCTTCTATTTCCAAAGGATCGAAATCGTGTTTCTTTTTCAGGTCTTCGATTGCTTTTATCGCCAAATAGGAAACTCCGCTTCCTTCTTCCGGCTTCAGTATTCTTCTTTCTTTGATACCGATTCTCTTCAGAATCCATTCATCGGAAGTATCCACCGTGGCGGATATTTCGTCGTTGGTTAAGCGATAATTGGGAACATAACCTCCTATGCCTTTTATAACTGCGTGAATTTTACTCATAATCTGAATCTGATAATATTGGTTATAGAAAATGCCCTAAAAAGAGATTCGGATCCTCTATTTAGGGCTATCTCCTGTGTTTTTCATTGATTTTAAGCCGTTGTTTTTGCTGTCGGATCAATGATTACCTTGCCTTTGTAGTACAATTTTCCTTCATACCAATGCGCTCTATGGTACAAATGATACTCTCCGGTAGTCGGATCTAAAGCAATCTGCGGGAGAACTGCTTTGTAATGGGTTCTCCTTTTATCTCTTCTGGTCTTACCAATTCTTCGTTTGGGATGTGCCATTTTTTTGAAATTTAAATATTTATAAATTTGTTAATTACTCTCTTTTAACTCTTTTAATGCGTCCCAACGCGAGTCGACCGGAACCTCCGTTTCTTCCGTTTCGTCGTCGTCGATTGCGATTGTATCGTCTGTTTCTTCATCGAAAGCATCTTCTCCGGCAAGTTTTGCCGTGTGTTTCTTTAGCTTGGACGACATTTGTTTGTTGCATTTTCCCGGAGCATGAACATGTTTGACGGAAATCGCCAAAGCTACAAATTCGTATAAAAACCAAGCAATATTTATAATTCCTTCCGATTCAGGGACAACGACTACTTCATCGCTTTCTTCCGCATAATCTTTTCCGAATTTCACAAACAGGCGCGCAGTTGTTTCGATGGGATAATCCATGTCGTCCAGGCACCGGTCGCAGGGAATCACTACCACTCCGTTTAGCTGGAACGTAAAATGAAATACATTCCCCGTTTTGGTAATCGTAAGCACAACATTTACTTTTCCTTTCTGGACGTCTTCTCCTCCTATGGCGGTAAAAAAGGCGTTATCCAACAGATATTCACTCTTTTGAACATCTTGTTGCATTCCCTTCAAATCCACTTTATATAAATCAAATTTGCCCAAAATAAAACTACTTTTGTGAAAATCCCTGCAAAGGTAGAGAATTTTCTCATATAAACAAATAGACGGAAAATAATTTCTTCGCTGCCCGGCTACTGCGATTGTTTTGTTATTAAAATGAGGTGGAAAGGAGGTTTTTGCATCATGCACAGGGGTTTATTGTCTACGGAACGTTCTAATAAGAAAGCAGGGCTGAAAACTTCAACCCTGCTTCCTTATTAAAGGATAATTTATTGTGTCGACAAATTGTCGTAGAGTCAGTCGAGTCGGCACCGTACAGACATGTAGTAGCTCCCTTGCCCAGCCACCCCGTATTGCGCACGTTCGCCTTCATTGTTCAGGCAGTAAGAATTTAGCCACGCCGTAGCCACGTTGAATTCGGTATAGAGTACATTTGATTTGCTTACGTTGGTTGCATTTTCTAATTGAACTTACGCTTCGATTGTCTTTACGAAGGCGATCTTAGTCCAGTTTCAATACGGCGAGAAATGCTTTTTGCGGGACTTCAACATTCCCGACCTGTTTCATTCGTTTTTTTCCTTCCTTTTGTTTTTCAAGCAGTTTGCGTTTCCGGCTGATGTCGCCGCCGTAGCATTTCGCAGTGACATCCTTGCGGACGGCTTTTATGGTTTCTCTTGCAATGATTTTTGCGCCGATGGCTGCCTGAACAGCAACATCGAATTGCTGGCGGGGAATCAATTCTTTCAATTTCTCACACATCCGGCGTCCGAAGGGCACCGCATTGTCAAAATGCGTGAGAGTCGATAAGGCGTCTACCTGTTCGCCATTCAGGAGGATGTCTAATTTCACCAGTTTGGAAGGCCGGTAATCGTGCATGTGGTAATCGAAAGAGGCATATCCTTTGGAAATGCTTTTCAGTTTATCGTAAAAATCAATGACGATTTCCCCCAACGGGAGGTCGTAAATAATTTCGACGCGGTCGCCGGAAATGTAATCCTGTTTGACCAAAAGGCCTCTCTTCCCTAAACAAAGCGTCATGATCGCGCCGATGTAAGAAGTGCTGGTGATGACCGAAGCCCGGATGAAAGGCTCGTCGATACGGTCGATCAAGGTGGGGTCGGGCAACCCTGCCGGATTGTGTACCTCCTTGCAGTTGCCCTGTTTGTCGTACACCTTGTACGAAACGTTGGGAACGGTGGTGATCACATCCATATTAAATTCCCTTTCCAAGCGTTCCTGAATGATTTCCATGTGCAATAATCCCAAAAATCCGCAACGGAAGCCAAATCCCAGCGCAACGGAAGACTCCGGCTGGAAAGTCAGGGAAGCATCGTTCAGTTGCAGTTTTTCGAGGGAAGAACGGAGGTTTTCAAAATCTTCACTTTCAATCGGGTAAAGTCCTGCGAAGACCATTGGCTTTACTTCTTCGAAGCCTTCGATTGCACGGTCGCACGGACGTTTGATGTGCGTGATTGTATCGCCTACTTTGACTTCTTTGGAGACTTTGATTCCCGATATAATGTAACCGACATTGCCGCAGGTCAATTCGTCGCAGGGCGACATTTCCAGTTTAAGGACGCCTACTTCGTCGGCTTCGTATTCTTTTCCGGTAGCCACAAATTTCACCAGGTCGCCCTTTTTTATCGAGCCGTTGGCAATTTTGAAATAGGCGATAATTCCCCTGAAAGGATTGAACACGGAATCGAAAATCAGCGCTTGCAACGGCGCTTCCGGATCGCCTTGGGGTGCCGGGATTTTTTCGACGATGGCATCCAGGAGGGCGTACACCCCTTCGCCTGTTTTTCCGCTGGCGCGAAGGATTTCCGAACGGCTGCATCCCAGTAGTTCCACTATCTGGTCTTCTACTTCTTCCGGCATCGCATTCGCCAGATCCACTTTGTTTAATACCGGAATAATTTCCAGGTCATTTTCCAAAGCCATGTATAAATTGGAAATCGTTTGTGCCTGAATCCCCTGCGCTGCGTCGACAATCAGCAACGCGCCTTCGCAGGCGGCAATCGAACGGGAAACTTCATACGAAAAATCCACATGTCCCGGCGTATCAATCAGGTTAAGAATGTATTCTTCCTCTTTGTACGTATATTTCATCTGGATGGCGTGGCTCTTGATGGTGATGCCGCGTTCCCGTTCCAAATCCATATCATCCAGGACTTGCGCCTGCATTGCTTTGCCTTCTATCGTTTGAGTATATTCCAACAACCGATCGGCCAACGTACTTTTACCGTGATCGATATGCGCTATGATGCAAAAATTTCGAATATGTTTCATTTTAGTTTATTCACTTGTTCGGCCGCTCGTTTTCTTCGCTGAAACCGGCGGCTGCAAAGATAGGCAATTCTTCAGAAATGACAAAAGGACCACTTCACAGGGGTCCTTCTTATTCAGTTTTAATAGGCATTAGTCTTTTTAAGGCAAAAAGATTGTTTTAGGTTATCTGCCCGCAAAGATGATGCTTTTTTCGCTATTGACCAAAAAAAAATAGATATTATATAACATATTTTTAAATTTTTTTGTATCCACTTTTATTTTAAGAGAGCCTTCAATTTACCCGATAAATCTTCTCCCGTAAGCCCCCGTTCGATAATTTTTCCGTCCGGGCCGATCAGTAAAATGCAGGGGATCGACTGGACGGCATACGATTTGACTGCCGGAGAATCCCAAAAGGCACAGTCCGACAGTTGCGGCCAGGTCATATTTAACTGTTCTATCCCCTTTTTCCATGCTTCGTTGTCTTTGTCTAAGGAATAGCCGACTATCTCAAAATCCGCACCTTTATATCTATTGTACAATTCCACCAAACGGGGCATTTCCGCCCTGCAAGGCGGACACCAGCTTGCCCAGAAGTCCAGCAGGACATATTTCCCTTTTCCTGCATAGTCGGACAATTTGATTCCGTTTCCCTGCGGATTTTTGGAAACAATGTCTTTGAATGGATTCCCCGGGGTGGACGTTTTCATATTGTACAGCCGTTCGCTGTGCATTTTGTATAATTCGGTTTCCCGAAAGGCGTTGCCTGCCGCGGCAAGAATGCCCTCCATTTGCTCCTGTGAAAGCCGCCTTGCCCACTTGGATGTGGAAAAAATCCTTTGCGCCGTCGAATCGTTGATATTCTTTTCGAAGAAGCGGGCGTAACCGGCTTTCACTTTTTCGTATTGGCTTTCACACTCTTCCTCGAATTGCGCTTTCGCCCGGTCGTCCCACGTGTCTTTTTCGGCTTCGTACCGGTCCTCCAGTTTATTCAACAGGGTTTCGCTGTCCTGTGCGATTTGGTAATCGCTTTTTGGTTTTTCGCAAGAAATACAGACCAAAAGAAAACTGAATACATAAATTACTTTTTTCATATAAAATCACTTAATATTGTTAATAACCAGGTCACAAAGATACACATTTCTTCATTCTACGGATTCAAATCACGACTCGTTTTTTGTCTTGCGGATTCAATATACAAGTGAAAAAGCGGCACGATATTGAATTTTCAAAGATTTTCACTATTTTTGCACGGTTTCTTTTAACAAAGCATAGAAACCAGTTTTAAAATACATATTAATTAAAGAAAGCGTTAGCTTTTATTCTTGGACTTGAAACTTCATCAATTTCGATTCTAGCAAGAATAAGTTAGTAAACGCTCACGTGGGAAGCGTGGGCATAACTTGTTTGCTAGAATGGGTAGATGAAGACCTCAAGTTCAAATAAAGTTACAAGTCCCACGCTTTGAAATTTTTAAATAGCTTCTCTCCGGGACTCAGGAAGCCCACAATACATCAATGAAATATATACACAGAATATAATTCTTTCCGGCAAAGGTAAAGGCAACTTGTTATTCATTACACAAATAGATTTCTTTCTCATGTTTATATAAGTTGGGGTTGTCTTTACCGGAACCGGATTTATCTGACAAAAATAACAAGTTTTATCAATATTATTAACAACAAAGGTTTTCTCTCCGGTGAAGGCCGCAATTAAAAATTTATTAAAGTATGAGTTTGAGAACATTTTTTTTAATGCTGACGCTGGTTATGACGAGCGCAGCAAGTGTGAATGCACAGTTAATTATTGGAAGTGCAACTAAAGATCCTCACGCAGGGGCTATTCTGGACCTGGCGTCCGGAGGTCAAAACAACTTGGGACTGTTACTGCCGAATGTGGAATTAGACAATGACGCGAGCGTGTTTACGTTGGGAAGCAACGACCCTTCCAACCCAGCGACCGCTGTCGGAAT
>JAIRSN010000273.1 GCA_031255425.1 Dysgonamonadaceae bacterium | reverse complement strand
TTCTGCGTAGATTTGACGGAAGCAATCTGTCCTTTTATTTCTTTCAGTGAAGCCATGACGATGAGTAATGAGCGGTGAATGTTTTCATCACTTGTAATTCTTAGCAAGATCCGTGGCCGTTTTCTTCAGCTTTTCTTCCACGTCTTCGTCCAATACTCCTTTTTTGAGCCTGTTCAAGACGTCTTCGCGGTGTTTCATTTCCAGCACATTCCGGAAAGCAGCTTCAAAATCGCGGACTTTCTCTACCGGGACACCGGAAAGCAAGCCCTGCGTTCCCGCGTAAATCGCCGCAATTTCTTCTTCAACGGGGATCGGCTTGTATTGCGGTTGAATCAACAGTTCCGCGTTCTTGCGTCCTTTGTCCAGCGTGGCGCGCGTCACGGCGTCCATGTCGCCACCGAACTTGGTAAACGCTTCCAGCTCGCGGTATTGCGCCTGGTCGGTTTTCAGGGTGCCTGCCACTTTTTTCATGGCTTTGATCTGAGCGTTTCCACCCACACGCGACACGGAAATACCCACGTTCACCGCCGGGCGGATACCGGCATTGAACAGTCCGGTTTCGAGGAATATCTGACCGTCGGTAATCGAAATAACGTTGGTCGGTATATAAGCGGAGATGTCTCCCGCCTGTGTTTCGATGATGGGCAACGCCGTAAGAGAGCCTCCTCCTTTGACTTTCTTTTTCAGGTTTTCCGGCAAGTCGTTCATTCCGGCGGCAATCTCGTCGTTGCTGATGATTTTCGCGGCACGTTCCAACAGCCGGGAATGGAGGTAAAAAATATCGCCCGGATACGCTTCCCGTCCGGAAGGCCGGCGAAGGATCAGCGACACCTCCCGGTAAGCAACGGCCTGCTTGGACAAATCGTCGTAGATAACCAACGCGTGGCGCCCGGTATCCCGGAAATATTCGCCGATAGCCGCGCCTGCAAAGGGGGCGTAGAACTGCAACGCCGCAGGGTCGGAAGCGGTCGCGTTGACCACGATGGTATAATCCATCGCTCCGTGTTCCTTCAGGGTGTTCACGATTCCCGCCACCGTGGATCCTTTTTGTCCGATGGCGACATAGATACAGTAAACCGGGTCCCCGGCTTCGTAGCAGGCTCTTTGGTTGATAATGGTGTCGATGCCGATGGCTGTTTTGCCGGTTTGCCGGTCGCCGATGATCAGTTCCCGTTGGCCGCGGCCGATGGGAATCATGGCGTCGATGGCTTTCAGTCCGGTTTGCAACGGTTCGTTCACCGGTTGGCGAAAGATCACGCCCGGCGCTTTCCGTTCCAGCGGCATGTCCATCAACTCACCGGAGAGCGGTCCTTTCCCGTCCAAAGGCTGTCCCAGCGGGTTGACGACCCGTCCCAACATGCCTTCGCCCATCGGGATGGAGGCGATTCGCTTGGTGCGTTTTACATTATCGCCTTCTTTTATGCTATCGGTCGCCCCGAAAAGGACCGCACCGACATTGTCTTCTTCCAGGTTCATCACTACCGCCATTTCGCCGTTGTCGAACTGAAGGAGTTCGCCGGCTTCTGCGTTGCTTAGCCCGAAAATGCGGACGACGCCGTCGCTTACCTGCAACACTTTCCCGACTTCTGCAAATTTCACGCGGGTATCAATGCCCTCTAACTGCATTTTCAAAACAGCCGAAACTTCACTTGCTTTTATATCATTCATAATCCGTAACCAATAATTCGTAATTGTTCTTTCACGCTTGCATCCAGCCGTTGATCGCCTATTTCCAGCACAAATCCGCCGATGATGTCCGGGTCTGTCTTTGTCTGAAACTCTACCTGCTGCGTTGTCGCCGCGGAGATCAACCGGGCAAGCGCCTTTTTCATCTGCTCATCAGCCGGTTCAACCGTCGTTAACTGAGCTGTTATTATTCCTTTGACATTCCGGTATATCTCGTCGTACATCAACGCAATGTTCTCCATATAGTCGGATCTTCCCCGCCCGACCACCGTAAGGAAGACTTGCTTTAATGTTTCGTGTACCTGAATCCCCGAGGCGGCGGTCAGGAGTTTCACCTTCAATTCGTGTGGAACGATGGGGTTGTCCATTACTTTCCGCATCGCGGGATACATTGCAAAACTGTTTACCAGAACGCGCAATTCTTCGTGCAGGATTGCTTCGCTCCCCTGTTCGGAAGCGTACTCGTAAATAGCCCGTGCATATCGTGTTGAAATCATAGCTAATTACTTATTTCCTGAAGCAATTTATTCGCCAGGTCTAATTGAGCGGGTTTGTTGTCGAGGTTTTTACGGAGGATTTTTTCCGCAATACTGATCGAAAGCGCCGCTATCTGACTGTGAATATCACGCATTGCCGTTTCTTTCTCTTTCTGAATACTTCGTTTGGCTTCTTCCATGATCTTGCCTGTTTCCAGGTGCGCCAAGTCTTTCGCGTCGTTGATTATTTTCACACGCATCTCGTTTGTTTCTTTCAGGATGCGTACCTGTTCCTCCCGCGCTTCAGCCAGTATTCGTTCACTCTCTTCTTGGATTCCCTGCAATCGTTCGGTTGCTTGCCGGGCGGATTCCAACGACCGGTCGATGTAGGCTTTCCGCTCGTCGACCATCTTGACGATGATTGGAAATCCGTACTTTGCCAGCACGAAGAATACAATTCCGAAGGACACAAGCATCCAGAACAATAATCCGGGATCGGGGGTTAATAGTGACATAGTAACGTTGAATTAAAAAAATGAAAGGAAGGATGAAAATGACGAAAGAAACGGTCTTTCATTATTTTCATCGTTTTCACTTTCTTCATTTCAATAAGAAACCACAAACCACAATGGCAAACAAGGCGCTTACTTCCACCAAGGCTGCGATAATAATCATATTCATCCGAATATCGTTTGTCGCCTCCGGTTGACGCGCAATACCGTCCATTGCGGCAGCGCCGATTTTTCCAATTCCCAATCCGGCGCCTATAACGGCTAACCCTGCGCCTATCCCGGCTCCAAACTGTGCCAACCCTGCTGTGGCCTGTAATAAAATAGTTAATAACATAATTCTAATTTTTAAAAATTCTATATTGTTTATCTCGATTTCTCACTTTTGGGCTTGTGATGCGCCTCTACCTGCGACAGCCCGATATATACCGCCGACAACATCGTGAAGACGTATGCCTGAATATAGGCGACCAATAATTCCACACAATCGCTGAAGACGGTCAGGATTACGGCAAAAACAGTCATGCCGGTATTCATAAATACGCCCAGGCGAACCGTCAGAAAGACCATACAGGTCAATCCCAATATCAGCGCATGACCGGACAAGATGCTTGCGAACAAACGAATCATCAACGCAAACGGCTTCGTGAATATCCCCAGAAATTCAACAGCCGGCATAATCGGTACCGGCACTTTCAGCCATGCCGGGACGTCCGGCCAGAAGATTTCTTTCCAGTACTCTTTTGTGCCGAAGATATTCACCATCGCGAACGTAAACAACGCCAGGACGCAGGTGATGGCGATGTTTCCCGTCACATTGGCGCCGCCCGGGAAAAGCGGGATCAGCCCCAATAAATTATTAAATATAATGAAAAAGAATACCGTCAATAAATAAGGCGTATAGCGTTTATAGTTTTTGCCGATACACGGTTTGATCACGCCGTCGACAATGCTCATAATAACCAGTTCCACGAAGGCAACGAATCCTTTCGGCGAACAGTTTTCGGGGTTTTCCTGCCGTTTCCTGTACCAGTTTGCGCAGGAAACAATAAGGATAATCAAGATGATACTGCTCAGCAACAAAGAAGTTGCATTTTTGGTCAATGAAAAATCCCAGGGCCGGACTTCGTCCCCCGTTGCCAGCGTTTCGATGATTTTCCCTTTATACGGACCTTCCTGTGCGATGGAAAAACCTTTGCAGGAAGCGTGCCCGTGGTGAAAGGCGGACGAAAGGAACAGGTGCCAGCCGCTTTCTTTTCCTTTTACAATCACCGGCAAGGGGATGGATACCGGGTTATGCCCCAGGTTCGTAATGTGCCAGTCGTAACCGTCGCCCACATGTTCGAGGATTAATTCGCTGACATTTAGTTCCGTATTTTCTTCCGCCGGAGGGGTTTCCGCCGGAGAAGCGTTTATTCCCACAAAGAGGAACAGAAGAAAAAGAACCGTTGTTTTTTGTATCAAATCGCTCATTTTATTGTTTTCTCTTTTTTTTCATTCTTTGTCAAATAAATCGTATCGAACAGCAGGTAAATAAAGTAAAGCAAAACGAAGACCAGCACAAACCGTTTCACTTCTACCTTAACGACAAGCGCATAAAGGGTGACAAACACCAGCGACAAAACGATTTTTCCTGCTTTCAGTCCTAAGAAAAGATTGACGGATTGGCGGGGCGTAACGGTTTTCTTTTGCGTAAGCAGGATAACGGCTATTTCATAAAAAAAGAAGAAGGCTATCGCAACGCCTGCTCCTGTATAAGGCCGGGAATCCGTGAAAACCGACGACCGAAAAAGCATCAAACCCACCGTTAATACCAGATTAAGGAGTACCAGACAGGCTATGTATCGGCTGCTTTTAGTCATGGGGTTATTCGACACAAACGGTAACGATATTATTTTTAGCTTCCACAAACCCGCCGCCGATCGGAATGGCGACCGATTCCCCGCCGTTGCGGTAGGAGAGCGTTCCCTTGCCCAATCCGGAGATGATCGGCGCATGGCGTTCCAGAATGGTGAACGAGCCTTTCAGACCGGGCAACATCACCGACTCCGCCTTGCCTGAATAAAATGTTTTTTCGGGGGAAATAATCGCTAATTCCATGTTGATTTACTTGTGTGTTTCCGTCAGCTTTTTTCCTTTTTCAATGGCGTCTTCAATCGTCCCTACGTTCAGGAAGGCCTGTTCCGGCAGGTGATCCACTTCGCCATTGATAATCATATTAAAGCCTTTGATGGTATCTTCGATGGAAACCATGACGCCCGGAACACCGGAAAAGGCTTCTGCCATAAAAAACGGTTGCGAAAGGAAGCGTTGCACGCGCCGCGCACGATTCACGACCAGCTTGTCTTCGTCGGTCAGTTCCTCCATTCCCAGAATGGCGATAATGTCCTGCAATTCTTTGTAGCGTTGGAGTAATTGCTTCACCTTTTGCGCCGTATTGTAATGTTCGTCCCCCAGGATGTTCGGGTCTAAAACCCGGGAAGTGGATCCTAACGGATCGACGGCGGGATAGATCCCCAATTCCGAAATCTTCCGGTCCAATACGGTGGTGGCGTCCAGGAAAGCGAAAGTCGTTGCCGGAGCGGGGTCGGTCAAGTCGTCGGCAGGTACATAAACGGCTTGGATGGAAGTGATTGATCCCTGTTTGGTGGAAGTGATGCGTTCCTGCATCTTCCCCATTTCCGTAGCCAGCGTCGGCTGGTAACCCACCGCCGACGGCATCCGTCCCAACAGCGCGGACACTTCCGAACCGGCTTGCGTGAAACGGAATATATTATCTATAAAAAACAGGATGTCGTGTCCCGTATCGCCTCCCTGGTCGCGGAACGCTTCGGCAATGGTCAATCCGGAGAGAGCCACGGAAGACCGGGCGCCCGGCGGTTCGTTCATTTGCCCGAAAACCAGCGTTGCCTGCGACTTTTCCAGTTCCGTGTAATCGATTTTGGACAGGTCCCATTCGCCTTTTTTCATGCCTTCTTCGAACGCTTTCCCGTAGCGGATAACGCCCGACTCAATCATTTCGCGAAGCAAATCATTGCCTTCCCGCGTCCGTTCGCCGACTCCGGCAAACACGGAAAAGCCGTGGTGTTTTTTCGCAATGTTGTTGATTAATTCCATAATCAAGACGGTTTTCCCGACGCCGGCGCCGCCAAAAAGCCCGATTTTTCCTCCTTTCAGGTAAGGCGCCAACAGGTCGATCACCTTTATTCCGGTAAACAGGATTTCGGTAGAAGTGGAAAGGTCTTCAAACTTCGGCGGGTCGCGGTGAATCGGCTTGGTTCCGGTGTAGGAGACTTCTTTCATCCCGTCGATTGTTTCGCCGATCACGTTCAGCAGGCGGCCTTTCACCTGTTCGCCGACCGGCATGGAAATCGGAGCGTTCAGGTTGGCCACTTTCATTCCCCTGGAAATACCGTCGGTAGAATCCATTGCCACGGCACGAACCGTATCTTCCCCAATGTGTTGCTGCACTTCGACAATTAATACTTTCCCGTCGGGACGGGTGATTTGAAGCGCATCGTAGATTTTTGGAAGACTGAGACCGGTTTGTCTGTAAGAAACGTCAACCACCGGGCCTATTACTTGTGAAATATATCCGAAATTTTCAGGCATAATAAACAGGTATTAAACTATTGTATCTGTATTTTGTTATTTTAAATTTCACAAAAGTACTATTTATTGAAGAAATAACAAGAATAACTTTGCTTATTTTTGCTTTCCGGGTCCGGGTAACCGGGATCAATGGATTTATTAATCTGTTCGATAATAATCGAATGGAATGTTTTCCCGGATAAACATGTATTATTATAAAATAACATCCGTTCAAAAAATTGACGCTTGCTTTTATTCTTATAG
>JAIRSN010000261.1 GCA_031255425.1 Dysgonamonadaceae bacterium | reverse complement strand
TGTATGCGCGACAACGCGCCGGCTTCGGTCGACGTAGACTATACCGCTATAACAGACGATTACCGCTTCCACATGGCTGTGAAAACAGCGTCGCCCATCTCGTTCGGTATCGAGCTTGTCGGGCAAACGGGTGGAGCCGCCAAATTCTCTGCCGGTGCAGGGGGCGTTGCGGCTGCCGGATTTGAACCCAATATCACCCCGAACTTTGTATCCGACGGCAATACATGGAATGTACTTGATATTCCGGTGTCGGACCTCAGAGCGTATGGTTTTATGAACCGGGGTACCTTCAGAGGTAACTTCTTCAACATTATCAGCCCGGACCAGGGAACAGGATGGACCATCGGTATCGATGCCGTCTTTTTCTACAACCCGGAACCCGCCGGTATCGTTAACCCGGATGCCGACACCAAGTTGAAAGTCCTGGTGACCAATCAGATTGTAGAAGTATTGAATGCCACCGCCCCGATTGAAGTATACAATATCGCCGGGGTAAAGGTGAAAGTATCCGAAAAACCGGTATTCGGTGTAGACGAACTGAACAAGGGCGCCTATATCCTTAAATCGGGTAAAGCTGTAACCAAAGTGATTATTAAATAAACCTATTCATTTCGCCCTCTTCCCGCGAGGGAAGAGGGCGGATTTTTAACTTATCAAAATAAAGTTATATGAAAACAAAAGTTTTAATTCTAAGTTGCCTGCTGTGCTGTTCGATAGTTGCGCACGCGCAGTTAAAAGTTTTTAGTGATGGAAATGTAGGGATAAAATTATTTCAGGGTGGAACAGCCATATCGCCGCTAAGTGTTGGCGACGAAGGTGACGCGGATAGTTTTATCTATTTTACAAGAGATTATGGTTATACTAACGTGCTAAATGTTGACTTTCCGACTGTTGGACCGGGTGAGCTAACGCGGGGAATCCTTTCGAAAGGCTATGCCGGTATGGGAACCGCAATCGGAGTGCAGGGCGAATGTGTTGTTGATTTTTCACACTATTCGGCTAATGCCATTGGCGTGTTGGGCGTTGCCGGCGGTTATAGTGGAGAAAACAGTGCGGTGAAAGGTATATTAAGAGGTTCAAACGGCGTTGGAATATTCGGTTCTGTCGACAGTGAAAGCCCTTCCGTATTAGGTAAATTTGCCGGCTATTTCGATGGCAATGTACTCGTAACAGGTACCATTAATGGGGTCACTATTTCGAGTTCCGATATTCGCTTTAAAAAGAATATTGCGGAAATGGAATCCCGGAAAGCATTAAACAATGTTTTGCTGATGAAACCCATTGAGTATAATCTGGAGCAACGATATGTCGAGAAAGAAGACAAGGGCATTGCAAAAAAATATCCGGTATACAACGAAAAGTCGCAACTGTTTCAAAAGAAACACTACGGGCTGATTGCACAGGAATTGCAGGAACTGTATCCCGATTTGGTTTACGAAGACGATAACGGCTACCTTGCCGTCAACTACACCGGCTTAATCCCCGTACTGGTACAGTCGATTCAGGAACTGAACCGGGAGGTCGAAACCCTCCGGAGCGCCACCGCCCTGTCGAACCCTGCCGCCACCGGCGCCTCCCTGTCGCAGAATACGCCCAACCCGTTTACCGGGCAAACGCAGATCCGCTATTACCTGCCCGCAACGGTGGGTACCGCCGTACTCTGCGTGTATGATATGCAGGGCAAACAACTGAAGCAATACCCCCTGGCGCAACGCGGCGAAGGCATACAAAACATCTCCGGTTCGGAGTTCGCGGCAGGTATTTACCTCTATGCCCTGGTTGCCGACGGAAAAGAAGTCGACGTTAAACGGATGATCTTAACGGAATAGGATTATGAAAACAAAACTACTGTTTTTATCCTGCCTGTTCCTCTTTGCCTGCGACAACGGTACGCCCGGCGACAACGGCAACGAAGCGCCCGTCGATCCGCCCGCCGAATACGAATGTGCGCCCGGAGTGATCGACGTAGCGTACACGCCTTGCAAAGACAAGCAGGTAACGGAAGTCCTGAACCGGGTTCCGGTAATTGTCCGGCGGCACAATGTCTTTCAGACGGAAGGCGACAGCCTGAGCATCCGCATTCAGGCGGAATGCATCGATACCTTCGCCTTTGAGTTGACAAGGCCTTGCACGATGTTTCTCATAACGCATGCTTCGCCGCTAATTTCCCGCTACCGTGTTCCGGAAGAATACCGGGTGGATGGCATGCAAGTACTGGTCAGCGGCGACGTGACGGATTGTTATGTTTCCGTGTCGGCGCCGGACATAAAGACCTTGCCGCTTCCTATTTTCGAGCTAAGGTCTATCGTCAAAAACGAAACCGTGGAAGAACCCGTCGACTACGAACGCGCGCCCGGAGTAATCGACGTGATATACGCGCCCTGCAAAGACAAACAGGTAACGGAAGTCCTGGACCAATATCCGGCGATTGTCCGGCAGCACAATGTCTTCCAGACAGACGGCGACGACCTGACCATCTATATTCAGGCGGCAAATATCGATACCTTCGCTTTCGAGCTGCCGGTGCGCTACGCCTACAGTGGTTATCCCACGTTTATGATTTCCCGCTACCGTGTTCCGGAAGCATACCGGGTGGACGGCTTGGAAGTCGCAATCAGCGGCGATGTCACTAATTGCTTTGTTTCCGTGGGCTCGCCGACGAGAGGGGTATTGCCGGTTTATCTTTTCGAATTAACGGACATTATTAAAAGAGAAACAGAATGAAAACAAGATTGCTTTATACAACAATTGTCCTGTTCGCTTTGGGTCAGCTTGTGCAAGCACAAAGGTATTGCGGCTCTGCCCTCAACCTTACGGAATTGCATCAAACAGACCCTGCAAGATACCAGCGGATTATGGACTTGGAAAGTCAGACACAAATCCGGATAAACGGAGCAAACAGTATTCCGGACAGCATTATTATTCCGGTGGTAGTACATGTACTCTACCGCAATACTTCGGAGAATATCAGCAATGCACAGGTAGCTACGCAAATCCAGGTATTGAACGAAGATTTCAGAAGGCTAAATGCCGATTCGACCAATACACCGCTTCTCTTCCGGAACGCAGCGGGACGGGCGAATATCATCTTCAAGTTAGCCGCTGTCGATCCGAACGGAAATGCGACAAGCGGTATTACAAGAAAAGCAACAACGGTAAACGGCTTTTCGAAACCGTCGAACAATATGAAATTTAATGCTACCGGCGGACAGGATGCCTGGGATCCGTATTCCTATTTAAATATATGGGTCTGCAATTTCAGTGATGCCAATTTAATGGGCTATGCTCAATTTCCCGACGAGCTGGCATCCCGTACGAATACAGACGGCGTTGTTATCAGTTACAAATATTTCGGAAGAGGAGGAAGCACTACCGCTCCGTACGATAAAGGAAGAACGACGACACACGAGGTCGGACACTGGTTGAATTTAAGGCATATATGGGGAGATGAAAAGAATTGCACGGCAACCGATTTTGTCTCCGACACGCCCAATCAGTACGAGGCGATGTTCGGGTGTCCTTCTTACCCGGCAAGGGATGCGTGTACGACCGTTACTCCGGGTATTATGTTTATGAATTACATGGACTATACCGCCGACGGATGCATGAACCTGTTTACCAAAGGACAAGTAGACCGGATGCTGCCTCTCTTTGATACGCAGACCGGTGTACGGAAACAACTGTTGGTCAATGCGAAATATTTAACGGGAAGTTCCTGTGTCAATAATTTCGCCAACCGGACCGTCACATCCAATACCTCGGTGGGCGGTTGTGAGATTAATGTCTGGAACGTAACCGTTCAGAATAATGCCAAATTAACGCTCAGTGCAACCGGAACAACCACCATCGAGGATACGTTTGAAGTGGCTTCGGGCGCGCAGTTAGAAATCAATTAAGTATAACAAATTAATTAACAAACAAATTTATGAAAGCAAAAACAATTACAATCAATCGAGTACAATTACGGAAACAATTATTCCTGTTGTCCATTTTATTATTTGGCTTTGCCCTGCTGACGCAAGCGCAAACCCGCAGTTATAAACGTGGCATAGGCTACAATAGAATGTCCCGGGCAGATGTGGAAGCGCTGTCGTTCGGACTCTCCTGGACCTATAATTGGGGATTCACAGGTTCGGGGATTGACGCTGTTTTCTCCGAGTTCGACGTCGAATTTATTCCGATGGCTTGGAGCGACATCAACAAAACCACCGCTCGCAATTACCTGCGCAACCACCCGGAAACCAAATATGTATTGGGATTTAACGAACCGAATTTCAACGACCAGGCAAATATAAGTCCGGCTACGGCTGCCGCCCGCTGGAAAGCGGTGGAAGAAATTGCCGACGAATTCGGACTGATAACCGTCGGGCCGGCGCTGAATTACAGCCCCAATCCGCCCTACCAGGATCCGCTCAAATGGTACGACGAGTTCTTCCAGCTTTGCACCGGCTGCCGGGTCGACCATATCGCCATCCATTTGTATATGCCTGCCGGGGATGCTATCAAAAGCAATGTGGAGCGGTTCAAGAAATACGGGCGCCCCATCTGGCTCACCGAGTTCTGCGCCTGGGAAGACGGTACAAATGCGGAATCACAAAAGCGGTTTTTAGTCGAAGCGCTGGATTATTTGGAAACCGACCCCGACATCTACCGTTACGCCTGGTTCAAAGATCGTTGGGACAAGCCCCATCCCTACAATCACCTCTTAGCCGCCGGATCCGGCGTACGCACAGAGTTGGGCGACGTCTTTACCTATATGTCGTCCTACGATGACGATTTCTATTTCACAACCAACCAACAGATTCCGGCGGAACATTATATCCGGATGAAAGGGCTTCAATTAGAAAAAACCACCGACGAAAGCGATAACCTGAACCTGACCGACTTCGACCCGACCTCAGTAGGTGATTATGTCGACTACAATATCGACGTACCCGCTGCCGGCGAATACGACCTCGACTTCCGCATCGCCTTCCAGTATGGCGACGTATCGGAAATAATCGTTTCGGTCGACGGTGTACAGAAAGGCTCGATGGTCTTTGCCAACAAAGGCATCGGCGTATGGAACACCCAGCAGTGCAAGGCAACCCTGGCGGCGGGCAAACAGAAAATCCGCCTCAGCTTTAAGCGCGGCGGCTGCAAGATCAACTGGTGGTCGGTCAACGGCGCCGGTACCGGCATCACCGCTCCGCAGGCAAACCCCGTCGTATCGGTATTCCCCAACCCGGTAAGCGATAAGCTCTACCTCCGCCACGGCGAAACAGCTACCCTTACCGTATTCGACCTCAGCGGCGCCCGCCTCTACGAAGTGACGAACGCCTCCTCCGTCGATCTCTCCGCCCTCCCCGCCGGCGTCTACCTCGTAGCCGTGCAACCGCAAGGCGGCGAAAAATCCGTACACAAAATTGTGAAACAATAACCCCCCCCAATGAAAACGCGAACGACTTTTCTCCAACGAATCGCCCTCTGGCTGCTGGTAATCCCGGCAGCCACCGGCGCGTTCGCCCAAACCGACGACTGGTACTACATCGACTGGGCAGATGAGTTCGACGGCGATACCCTGAACACCGATATTTGGACAGTACAAGTACGGGACAATGGCTTTAGCAGTCAATGGTCGGCTTCGTTTGTTGATTCGGAGGAAGTCCTCTTTCTCCGCGACGGGAATCTGGTGATTAAAGCCGTAGAATCGGAAAGAGGTTGCCCCTTTATCTCCGGCAGTATATGGACAGGCGACAAAAAGACCGTAAAATACGGCAAGGTAGAAGTCCGCTTTAAGTTACCGAAAGGACGCGGCACGGCGCCTTCCGTCTGGATGATGCCGCAGGACCTTGCATACGGCGGCTGGCCTAATAGTGGCGAAATCGACGTGATGGAACACGTCGGCGCCCGCCCCGACCGGATTTACGGCATGGTACACCGGAGCGCCGGTGCCGGCGATAATGCCGACGAAAACTATATCCTTTTTGATGGAGAAACAGACGGTTATCATATCGCACATATCGAATGGGAGCCCGATTCCATCCAATGGTATCTCGACGACCAACTATATCATACCTATTATAATGAAAAGACCGGACCGGACCAATGGCCTTTTGACCAGGCATTTCATCTAATCATCCGGTTTGCCGTCGGCGGAGATTGGGGCGCTGTACCGGGCGTCGACAAAGCCATCTTCCCCCAGGAATTCCTGATCGACTACGTCCGCGTCTATCAACAGGCACCCACCGCCGTCGCCGCCATTGATACCCCGTCCGTCCGCGTCGCGGTCAGCGACGCCCGGCTTACGGTATCCGGCGCCGGCACGGACCCGCAGCTTACCCTCTACGCCCTGTCGGGCGCGGTGCTGCGCAACGTCCCCGCGGCATCGGCAATGGACCTCTCCGCCCTGCCCGCCGGCAGCTACCTGGTAGCCGTGCAACCACAGGGCGGAAGCAAAAGTGTTCACAAAATAATTATACGATAATAGAATGAAAACACGAACGACTTTTCTCCAACGAATCGCCCTCTGGCTGCTGGTAATCCCGGCAGCCACCGGCGCATTCGCCCAAACCGACGACTGGTACTACATCGACTGGGCAGACGAGTTCGATGGCGATACCTACGACACTTCGATTTGGACGGCGCTGGAGCAGGACAATAGTTTCAGCAGTCAATGGCTCAATGCCTTTGTTGATTCGGAG
>JAIRSN010000125.1 GCA_031255425.1 Dysgonamonadaceae bacterium | reverse complement strand
AATTTGTATGCAATTCTTGATAATTCTGCATTTTTTTACGTTCTTTATCCTTTCAATTCAATTTTTATATATACTTAATACTCTAAAATTATGGAATTAAAAGAATTAAAACCTGTTTTAATATGGAATCTGTTTGATCGGATAACAAAAGTTCCGCGTCCTTCCAAAAAAGAAGAAAAGATTGTGGATTTTCTGCTTGATTTTGCAAAGGCGCACCACCTGCATGCAAAAAAAGACAAAGCGCTGAACGTGATTATGACAAAGCCGGCAACTCCCGGAAAGGAACATTTGCAAACGCTTATTTTGCAATCGCATGTAGACATGGTTTGCGAGAAGAACAACGATCAGGTGTTTAATTTTGAAACGGATGCGATTCAAACCCGCGTCGAGGGAGACTGGGTAAAGGCAAACGGAACGACCTTAGGCGCCGACGACGGAATCGGAATGGCGGCTGCTTTGGCGCTTCTCACGGCTACGGACATCGAACACGGCCCGCTTGTAGCGCTTTTCACGACCGACGAAGAAACCGGTCTGACCGGTGCGAATGCCTTAGACCCCAGCTTTCTGCAAGGCGACATCCTGCTGAACCTGGACAGCGAAGAATGGGGCGAATTTTGTATCGGCTGTGCCGGCGGAAAAAACACGATCGGAACGTTCACCTATCAGGCGGAAAACGCTCCGGCGGGTTATTTTTGGTTTGAAGTCCGGATTTCCAACTTGAAAGGCGGACATTCGGGAAGCGACATTCACAAAGAACTGGGAAATGCCAACCGGATACTGGCGCGTTACCTGTATGAATTGTCGAAAGAATGTCCGGTGGTGTTGTCGAAGATCGACGGCGGCAACCTGCACAATGCGATCGCCCGCGAAGCAAGTGCGGTGGCAGGCGTTCCGGCGGCGTCCAAAGAAGCCGCCTGCGTGCTACTGAATGTTTTGCAGGCGGAACTCCTGAACGAACTGCCCGCCGAAGACCGGAAAGTGCAACTAAGCATCCATTCCGCGGCGGCGCCGGCTTCTTCAATCGACCGGACGACGGGAAACCGTTTGATTTCGGCGCTTTACGCCCTTCCCCACGGCGTGATGGGATGGAGTTTCGACATGCCCGGAACGGTGGAAACGTCTACCAATCTGGCTTCCGTCAAGATGAAAGAAGATTGCACAATTGTGGTGACCACCAGCCAGCGGAGTTCGACGGCTTCTTCGAAAGCCGACGTGGTCAACAAAGTAACCTCCGTCTTCCGGTTGGCGGGAGCGGACGTCCGGTCTACCGAAGGCTATCCCGGATGGAAACCCAATCCGTCTTCGCCCATCTTGCAGGTTTCGGAACAGGTTTTCCGGAAGTTGTTCGGCGAAAAACCGCAGGTGATTTCCATTCACGCCGGGCTGGAATGCGGACTCTTTCTGGAGAAAAATCCCCGGTTAGACATGATTTCGTGCGGGCCGACCGTGTTGGGCGCTCACTCGCCGGAAGAAAGGCTCGAAATACCGACGGTAGAAAAATGGTGGAACTTTCTGGTGGAACTGTTGAAGAACATCCCCGCGCAAACTCATTCGTGATGATACGGTTGATTGTTCAATATGGTTATTGCACGGTAGAGTTGCTCGATAAAAATCAGCCGGATAAACTGATGCGAAAAAGTCATTTGGGATAAGGCGATCTTTTCGTGCGCCGCCGCCTGCACTTTTTGAGAAAACCCATACGGTCCGCCGACAACGAACACCAATCGTTTCGTCACCGTGTGGGTCTTTCTTTCGATATACTCCGCAAACTGCAAAGACGAAAATTCTTTCCCGCGTTCGTCCAGCAACACTATATAATCGCCTGCCTGGATTGATTTCAGAATCGATTCGCCTTCTTTTTCCTTTTGCTGTTCGAACGAAAGGCTTTTCCTGTTTTTAAGATCCGGAATCACTTCCATTTCAAAAGAAACCGCCTGTTTCAACCGGTTGCGAAATTCGTTCAGCCCGGCTTCTACAAAATCCTGATCGGTTTTTCCCACCACAAGCAAGCGTATTTTCATGACGAAGGATTGATAAAAGAAACTTCTTTGAACGCATAACGGCGATCTTCCCCCTGCGCTGTCGCCAGGTGCAGCGTCCCGTCTTCGCCCACTCCTTGCAGCCGTGCATGGAAGCGTCCGTTGAGGTCTTCATAACAGTGAAAGCCGTCTTTGCGGTAAAGGGAAGCCTGGTACGCCTGCGAAATCCGTTCGTATTCGCCGGCTTTCAGTTGACCGTAGCGGCAGGAAATCTTCCGGAGCAGGCTGTCCATCAATTGCTCCCGGTCGAAAGAACGGCATGTGACCTGTTTCAGGGAAACCGGATTGGGCGCGCAACTCGAAAAGACTTCCTGATTGACATTCAATCCGATTCCGGCAACGGATTGGGAAAATGTCCCGCCCGACAATTCATTTTCAATCAAAATACCCGCCAGCTTCCGGTCTTCATAATAAATGTCGTTCGGCCATTTGATGCTTGCCCCTTCGATAAAATCGTCCACTAAATCTTTTATGCCCAGGGCGATGGTTTCCGACAAGAGGAAATGCCGTCCGGGCGGCAAAAAAGACGGATATAAAAGCAAACTGCACGTGATGTTTTTACCCGGTTCCGCTTCCCACGACGTGCCGCTTTGCCCGCGTCCGGCGGTTTGCGCGTCTGCCCAGACCACGGTGCCTTCTGCGAGGGCGTGTTCCTTCAATCTTTCCTTTAAAAAGAGATTGGTCGAGGCGGTCGATTTAATCCTGATAATATTCATCCCGCACTTTTTTGGGTAACTTTTTGATCACTTCGTCGATCGAGTGACAAATCCAGTTTTTTATCTCATCGTCTTTCATCTGCCGGTTGAGAAAAACGGTGTTCCAATATTTCTTATTAAAATGGTAAGCCGGTTCAACACAGGGATATTTCTCGCGCAATTCGGTTGCTTTCGCCGGATCGCATTTGAGGGAAATTTGCAGGTTTTGTTCGTCTAAAGGAATCAGGGCAAACATTTTGTCGCAAACTTTCAGCACGAGCGAAGTCTCGTCGAAGGGAAACGAAGCGACCGCTCCTTTCCGGGAAATGCAATATTCGTAAAGTTGTTCAATATTCATAAGGGGGTGCCGGTTCGGCAGGGTAAAAGTGTGACCATCAATACGTATTCACGGGAGAATAAAAAGCATCTTCAATGTGTTCGATTTCAAAACCGGGCGACGTTCCGGTGACCGAAATAATATCGAACCGCACCGGCAAATCAAGGTCAAACAGCTCGATATAAAAATCCGCCGCAGAAACAATCCGTTTGATTTTAGCGCTGTTAACCGCATCTTCAGGCAACTCCCAATGATCCCGGCTGCGCGTTTTGACCTCCACGATGACCAGTTCTTCAGCAGTTTGCGCGACAATATCCAACTCCAAATGTTCCCGGCGCCAATTAATATGCCGGATAGTATATCCATTCGCCTTCAGATATTGAATTGCCGCCGTTTCACCTT
>JAIRSN010000222.1 GCA_031255425.1 Dysgonamonadaceae bacterium | reverse complement strand
TGTATGGAGAGGCGGGATTCCTCTACCCCGGGTTTGCACCCGGGGTTACTCATATTCAACCCTGCGGGTTGTGCGGTGTGCGATACCCCTGCGTCGTGCGATTCATTATGTCCTCCGCTTCCGCGTAGCGCAAAAACCTCATTTCCACCTAATTTTATTAACAAACAACCGCAGTAGCATAAAGACATATCCCCTACATCCCAACCTCATTACCTCATTAAAATATTAAAGCGGCTGCGCCGCCTACTGAGGTTGTTTGTTAATAAAATTAGGTGGAAATGAGGTTTTGGGAGACATCATCCCCCATCCGATAAAAACAAAAAAGCAAAGCCCTGTCACTTTGTCACGCCGGCAGCATTGGCAAAAACTTTGTTGTTTCCGGATAAAACAAACCATTTATTCAAGAAAGGAGAAACAGTATGAATATGCAGTCATTTACCATCAAGGCACAGGAAGTTATTCAAAAGAGCCTGGACCTTGCGCAGCGGAAAAACCAGCAGGCGGTCGAGCCGGCGCACCTGATGAAAGCCATTCTGGACGAAGCGGAAAGCCTCACGAACTTCCTCTTCCGCAAGATGGGGATTCCCGCGCAGAACCTGCACGCGGTATTGGACCGGGAAATCGATTCGTACCCGAAAGTGTCGGGAGGAGAACCCTACTGGAGCCGGGAAAGCCATGCCGTCCTCCAACGGGCGGTAGACCTCCGCGCGAAGTTGGGCGACCGGTATGTATCCGTCGAACTGCTGATTCTGGCGTTGCTGCTGGAGAAAAGCCCGGTCGCCAGCCTGCTGAAAGACGCCGGGATGACCGAAAAGGAATTGCAAACGGCGATCCGCGAGCTGCGGAACGGCAACAAAGTGACCGGCGAATCGGCGGAGGACACCTACCAGGCGCTGGCGAAATACGCCATCAACCTGAACGAACGCGCCCGGGCAGGGAAGTTGGATCCGGTCATCGGGCGCGACGAGGAGATCCGCCGCGTACTCCAGATCCTGAGCCGGCGGACCAAGAACAACCCGGTCCTGATCGGCGAACCGGGCGTGGGAAAGACCGCGATTGCCGAAGGACTCGCCCACCGGATTGTGCGCGGCGACGTCCCCGACAACCTGAAATCCAAACAGATTTACTCGCTGGATATGGGCGCCCTGATCGCCGGTGCGAAGTACAAGGGCGAGTTTGAAGAACGGCTGAAAGCGGTGGTCAACGAAGTCACCGGCTCGGACGGCGAGATCATCCTGTTTATCGACGAGATCCACACCCTGGTCGGCGCCGGCGGGGGCGAGGGCGCGATGGACGCCGCCAACATCCTGAAACCGGCGTTGGCGCGCGGCGAACTGCGGTCGATCGGCGCCACCACCCTGAACGAATACCAGAAGTATTTCGAGAAAGACAAGGCATTGGAACGCCGTTTCCAGCAGGTGCTGATCGACGAACCCAGCGAGACGGACGCCGTCTCCATCCTGCGGGGACTGAAAGAGAAGTACGAAAACCACCACAAAATACGGATCAAGGACGAGGCAATCATCGCCTCCGTACAGTTGTCGAGCCGCTACATCACCGACCGTTACCTGCCGGACAAGGCGATCGACCTGATGGACGAAGCCGCCGCCAGGCTGCGGATGCAGGTCGACTCCGTTCCGGAAGCACTGGACGAGATCACCCGCAAAATCACGCAGTTGGAAATAGAGCGGGAAGCCCTCAAACGCGAAAAGAACACGGAGAAACAGGATCCGTTGGACAAGGAAATCGCCGACCTGCGGGAAGAAGAAGCGCAGTTCAAAGCCCAATGGGAGTCGGAGCGGGAAATCATCAACAAAATCCAACAGGATAAAATTGAGATGGAAGACCTGAAGTACCGCGCCGACCGGGCGGAACGCGAAGGCGATTACGGAAAAGTAGCGGAAATCCGTTACGGGCTGCTGCGCCGGAAGGAAGAAGAAATCGAACAGTACCAGCAGGAGCTGGGCGTTATGCAGGGACCGGGCGCGATGATCAAGGAAGAAGTCGACGCCGGCGACATTGCCGACATCGTCTCCCGCTGGACCGGCATCCCGGTCGGCAAGATGTTGCAGAGCGAATCGGACAAGCTGTTGCACCTGGAAGAAGAACTGCACCGCCGCGTGGTTGGTCAGGACGAAGCGATAGCCGCCGTCTCGGACGCCATCCGCCGGAGCCGCGCCGGGCTGCAAGACCCCAAACGCCCCATCGGTTCGTTTATCTTCCTGGGAACCACCGGCGTCGGGAAAACCGAGCTGGCAAAGGCGTTGGCAGAATACCTGTTCGACGACGAAAACCGGCTGACGCGCATCGACATGAGCGAATACCAGGAGAAATTCAGCGTGACGCGCCTGATCGGTTCGCCTCCGGGATACGTCGGGTACGAAGAAGGCGGGCAACTGACCGAAGCCGTCCGCCGGAAACCCTACTCGGTGGTCCTGTTCGACGAAATCGAAAAAGCCCACCCCGACGTCTTCAACGTCCTGCTGCAAGTGCTGGACGACGGCCGCCTGACCGACAACAAGGGACGGGTCGTGAACTTCAAAAACACCCTTATCATCCTGACCTCCAACCTCGGCTCGCCGGTTATCCGCGAACGTTTCGAACAACTGAACGCGGGCAACAAAGACCGGATCATCGAAAGCACCAAAAACGAAGTGTTGGACCTGCTGAAGAAAACCGTCCGCCCGGAGTTCCTGAACCGGATCGACGAGGTCATCATGTTTACGCCCCTGAGCGAAACGGAAATCCGGGACATCGTCCGGCTTCAGTTGTCCGGCGTGAAAGAACAGTTGCACGCCAACGGCATCGACCTGCAATTCACCGATGCCGCCGTCGCCTTTATCTCCGAAGAAGGCTTCGACCCGCAATTCGGCGCCCGCCCGGTGAAGCGCGTCATCCGGCGGTGTGTGCTGAATCCGTTGTCCAGGGATATTTTAGGGGGAAAAGTCAATCACAACCTGCCGGTTGTGATTGACGTAGAAGAGAAAGAATTAAAAATCAAGAATTAAACCGCCACGGAAACCCGAAAGAGGCGGAGAATCGATCAGTGATTCTCCGGCCTCAGTTTCCGCACGGTGGCGCCAGCCTGCCACATTTCGCTTTCCCGCAAATTTTTCAATTCCCGTTCCAGTCCTTCGCGGTAGTCCGGCTTGGAGTTGGTGTCGATCGACCGCTGGGCTTCGTTTCCATTGGCGACCTCCCGGTAGAGTTTTTCAAAAACCGGCTTCGTTGCGTCGTGGAAAGCGCCCATCCAGTCCAGGGCGCCGCGTTGTGCCGTCGTGGAACAGTTGGCATACATCCAGTCCATCCCTTTTTCGGCAAAGAGCGGCATCAGCGATTGCGTCAGTTCTTCGACCGTCTCGTTGAAGGCTTCCGAGGGAGAATGTCCGTTCTCGCGCAGCACCGCGTACTGTGCCGACAGGATGCCCTGTATCGCACCCATCAAGGTGCCGCGTTCGCCGGTAAGGTCGGAATAGACTTCCCGCTTGAAATCGGTTTCGAACAAGTAGCCGGAACCCACGCCGATACCCAGGGCGATGGTGCGTTCCCGCGCTTTGCCGGTGGCGTCCTGGAATACGGCGAAGCTGGCATTTAACCCGCGTCCCTCCAGGAACATCCGGCGCAGGGAGGTGCCCGAACCTTTGGGCGCCACCAGAATCACATCGACGCCGGCGGGCGGAACGATTCCGGTCCGCTCTTTGTACGTGATGCCGAACCCGTGCGAAAAATACAACGCTTTCCCATCCGTCAGACAGGGTTTGATGCGCGGCCATACTTCGATCTGCGCCGCGTCGGACAGCAGGTACTGGAGGATGGTCCCCCGCCGGGCGGCTTCCTCAATCTCAAACAGCGTTTCGCCCGGAATCCAACCGTCAGCAACGGCTTTGTCCCAGGTCTTGCCGCCCTTGCGCTGCCCGACGATCACATTGAAACCGTTGTCGCGCAGATTCAGCGACTGTCCCGGACCCTGTACTCCATAGCCGATGACGGCGATGGTTTCACCTTTTAATAACTCTTGTGCTTTCGCTAACGAAAACTCTTCGCGGGTAACGACCTGTTCGTTCACGCCGCCAAAATTCATGACTGCCATTTCAGTTCTTGTTTATCAATTTAATATATATGAAATTTTTATTTCCAGCAGGTGGGTAATCTTCACTTCCCCGCCCGGATAGTCTTCGCCGGATTTCCAATCCAGGTTGTGCGCGTAGCCGACGCCCACCAGTCCGCTGAACGACCAGTTCTTATCAAACGCCCGTTTCAGCCCCAGGTGCAGATGTGTCAGGAGGATATTGTGGGGCTCCAGGTTTTTAATCAATCCGGAGGAAGCATACTTCACCCCCAGGCCTACAAAATTACCGGAATTTTGCATCAGGGTATTGCCGTTTTCGTACCTTCTTTCCCGGTTGAAATAAAAACTGCCCTTCACGGCGCCCACCAACGACGGGTCGTCGTAGTTGGTCAGGTACCGCACCCGCTGTTTTTCCACCACGTATCCGCCGCCCAGTCCGGTTTCCACTTCCAGCAGGAACTCCG
The DNA here is from genome assembly GCA_031255425.1 of Dysgonamonadaceae bacterium. GTDB lineage: Bacteria > Bacteroidota > Bacteroidia > Bacteroidales > Azobacteroidaceae > Azobacteroides. The sequence continues at coordinate 2,865 of JAIRSN010000222.1, read as the reverse complement.
GCGTGACAGGCGTTTCAAACGACAAGCCCAAGCCCTGTGTGCCGCCGTCTACTTTCAAAATCGTTCTTAAATTAGGCATCGCGCCTTTGTAATTCTGGGACAATCCTGCCTGGACTACCAGGAGGCATACCAATATCGTTCCCATTTTTTTCACGTTTCTCATGCTTTTCTATTTTATTTAGTTTTATTCCGTCCAACAAATCCTGCTTCGGCAAATGGAATCCTCTCCTTTCTTGGTGTCGATCAGGTATTCATTTTCAGAAACAGCTTGTTTATATAATTTCAGTTTATCGCCGAAAGAACCTTCCAGCAGGTATACAATTTCGAACTTGCGGATGAACTTTTCCTTAAAAAGATCCAGGTCGAAGGTATTCACAATATGCTCGATGTACTTGACGCTGTTCATGTGTTTGTTGATGTCAATATCGCTGTAACGCACCGAGTAGCCCATGCAGGGTTCGGTGTTGCCGATCGGCGGAATCTTCGCCATTTTCCCGACCGGACAGTCTTTCTCCGCCTCGATGTAGTCCTGCAAGTCGGGACGCCACGACGGAATATCAATCGGCCGGCGGGTTTCGATGTCGATCGCCGCCCAGATTGTGCGGGCATAACCGATGACCCGGTCTTCCCGGTTCAGAAAGCGGAAGCAGCGCTGGGTAAAGAAACGCGCGACGTCTTCCACCCAGGTTTCCACCGTCAGGTCTTCGTCGTGTTCCGGATAGTCCGACAACTCGACGGAAAGCCGCGACAAAACCCAGGCGACATTGTCCTTCAGGATATTGCTGTATCCGAACCCGCGTTCGTGCGCGTGGATGGTCGCCGCCTGCAAAATAAAATTACTGATCACCGGAAGGGTCGCCTTCCCTTTGAAATCACATACATACGATTCGATGTGAAACTTAAATGAACTTGTTTTAGGTAACATTCCTGTAATTTGTAGATTAAACGTTCTTACTTTTTCCGATTGAGTTTCTTTTCCATCGCGGCAAGCATGTCGCTTAATCGTTCCACTTTGGATTTTGTGATGGCTATTCGTCCGGACCGAATGAATTGTAAAACGCCTGTTTTCTCCCTCAACTCGTTGAAAAGCGCCTGTGTTTCGTTATAATGACCGGTCTTCTCCAGCACCGTACACGTCTCGGTCAGATCCAGTATGCGGGCATTATACCGGCGGACAATATCTTCAATCGACCCCAAAGATAATAATTTTTCGGTAGAAATCTTGTACAACGCGATTTCCTGAAAGACCAGGTCTTCGTCGGTATTGTAATATGCTTTCAGAATATCCACCCGTTTGTCGATTTGCTTCACTACCTTCTCGATGGTCTCGCCGTTGGTATAGGTCGTGACCGTAAACTTGTGGATGCCTTCGATCGCCGAGGGGGAAACGGACAAGGTTTCGATATTCAGTCCCCGGCGCGTAAAAATAATCGTGATCTGATTTAACAGCCCGACGGTGTTTTCCGAAAAAATCGTCACCGTAAATAATTTGTCGCTATTCATCTCCTAATAATATATCTGTGACCGCAGCGCCTGCCGGCACCATCGGATAAACCATGCCTTTCCGTATCACTTTTGCTTCCAGCAGGTAGGGGCCTTTCGTTTCCAGCATCTCCCGGATCGCCCCGTCCAATTCTTCGCGCGTTTCGACAGTCCGTCCCGGAATACGGTAGGCTGCCGCAATTTGCATGTAGTCGGGGTTTTCCATCGGGGTTCCGGAATAACGCCCGGCATGGAACAGCTCCTGCCATTGCCGCACCATCCCCAGAAAATGGTTGTTCAAAAGAATGATTTTCACCTCGACATTCGACTGCATAATCGTTCCCAGTTCCTGCATCGTCATTTGCAGCCCGCCGTCCCCCGTAAACAGGCAGACCGTCCGTTCCGGCGCGCCGAACTTGGCGCCGATGGCAGCGGGCAAGCCGAAGCCCATAGTCCCCAGACCGCCCGAAGTGACCACGCTCCGGGTCCGCCTGGATTTGAAATAACGCACACTCATCATCTGGTTCTGACCGACATCCGTTACCAGAACCGCCTCGTGCCCGGTCGCTTCGGAGACTTTGTTCACCACTTCGCCCATCCTCAGGGGACCGCTTTCCGGATACAGTTCCCGGTTGACGACGACCCGCGTTTCCATTTCCTGCGGCGCGTCGAAGCTCGCTTTCCATCCGGTGTGCCGGTTTTCTTTCAGCAGGTTTGTCACCGCCGCCAGGGTCTCTTTGACATCGCCCAGTACCGCCACATCCGTTTTCACGTTCTTATCGATTTCGGAAGGATCAATATCGAAATGGATAATCCGCGCCTGTTTCGCATACCGGTCCAGGTCGCCGGTCACCCGGTCGTCGAAACGCATCCCGATGGCGATCAGCACATCACATTCGGCGGTTTTCAGGTTCGGCGCGATATTCCCGTGCATCCCCAACATGCCCTTGTTCAGCGGCTCGTCGGAGGGAAGCGCCGAAAGCCCCAGCATCGTAGACGCCGCCGGAATATCGGCTTTCCGCAAAAAGTTCAGTAAGGCTTCTTCGGCATTGCCGAGGATAACGCCCTGCCCCACCATTGCCAAAGGTTTCTTTGCCTGGTTGATCAGCTTTGCCGCCGCTGTCAGGCTTTCCGGGTCGGTGTCGGGAACGGGGATGTAAGAGCGTACCAGGTCTATCGTGACCGGTTGGTAGCCGGTTGTCCCGATCTGGGCGTTTTTGGTGATGTCCAGCACCACCGGTCCCGGACGCCCGCTGGAGGCAATGTAGAACGCCCGCGCAACCGCCCAGGGGATGTCTTCCGCTTTCCGTATCTGGCACGCCCATTTGGTAATCGGTTGCGTAATGCCGATGACGTCTATCTCCTGAAAGGCATCCGTCCCCA
>JAIRSN010000177.1 GCA_031255425.1 Dysgonamonadaceae bacterium | reverse complement strand
GCCAAACTGAAAGAGTTGTTGGACAAGGGCGAAGAACTGCCGCAGTACATCAAAGATCATCCCATCTACTACGCCGGGCCTGCCAAGACGCCGCAAGGAATGCCCTGCGGTTCGATGGGACCGACCACTGCCGGACGCATGGACTCGTATGTAGACCTGTTTCAATCGCGGGGCGGCAGCTTGGTCATGCTGGCAAAAGGCAACCGCAGCCGGCAAGTGACGGACGCCTGCCGGAAGCACGGCGGCTTCTACTTAGGCTCTATCGGCGGTCCGGCGGCGATTCTTGCCCAAAACAATATCAAAAACATCGAATGCCTTGCCTATCCCGAACTCGGAATGGAAGCTATCTGGAAAATAGAGGTGGAAGATTTCCCCGCATTTATCCTGGTGGACGACAAAGGCAACGACTTCTTTGAAAAACTGAAATAAACTTTTTACATCGTCCTATGGTGAATATTGATTTCAAACCGAAGTTGTTTACTGCGGTTAAACATTACAGCAAGGAGAAATTTATGGCAGACCTGATGGCGGGAATCATCGTCGGGATTGTCGCCCTTCCGCTGGCTATCGCTTTCGGTATCGCTTCCGGAGTAAGCCCCGAAAAGGGCTTGATCACCGCTATTATCGGCGGGTTTATTGTGTCGTTCCTGGGGGGAAGCTCCGTTCAGATCGGCGGCCCGACCGGCGCTTTCATCATCATTGTTTACGGAATCGTCCAGCAATTCGGATTGGAAGGGCTGGCTGTCGCCACCGTTCTGGCGGGACTGATACTGATCGGAATGGGGCTGTTGCGCTTAGGCACTGTGATTAAATTCATCCCTTACCCGATTATTGTCGGCTTCACAAGCGGCATTGCCCTGGTTATTTTCACCACGCAGATCAAAGACCTGTTCGGGTTGAGCATGGAAAGCGTTCCCGCCGACTTTGTCTCTAAATGGATCGCCTACGGCAAATCCATCGGGAGCATTCACTTCGGGTCGCTTATCGTCGGGATTCTGAGTATCCTTATCATCATCTATTCTCCTAAAATTGTACGGAAGATACCGGGTTCGCTGCTGGCGATCATCGTCATGACGGCGGCGGTTTATGTTTGCAAACATTTTCTGGGCGTCACCGGCATCGAAACGATCGGCGACCGGTTTGAAATCAACGCCTCGCTTCCCGAACCGACCACCATCCCGATCAACCTGGAGAGTATCAACCTCCTGTTGCCGGCGGCTTTCACGATTGCCATGCTGGGCGCCATCGAGTCGCTGCTTTCGGCAACGGTTGCCGACGGGATTACCGGCGACCGGCAGAACTCCAACACGGAACTGATTGCGCAGGGAACGGCCAACCTGATTACGCCCCTGTTCGGCGGGATTCCGGTGACGGGCGCCATCGCCCGGACGATGACCAACATCAACAACGGCGGGAGAAGTCCCGTTGCCGGCGTCATTCACGCCCTGGTGTTGCTCTTGGTCCTGCTGTTCCTGGGGCCGCTGACGAAACACATCCCGATGGCTTGCCTCGCCGGTGTGCTGGTCATCGTGGCATACAACATGAGCGAATGGCGGACGTTCCGTTCGCTGTTGAAAAACTCGAAGTCGGACATCATCGTCTTGCTGGTCACCTTCTTCTTAACCGTTATATTCGACCTGACGATTGCCATCGAGATCGGTATCCTGTTGGCGATGGTGCTTCTGGTCAAACGGATTTCGGAAACCTCGAACATATCCGTTATCAAAGACGAATTAAACATGGCCACGGACGCCGAGAAGACAGCAGACAACGACAAACTGATCCTGCCGAAAGACGTAGAGGTCTACGAAATCGACGGCCCGTTCTTTTTCGGCATTGCGAATAAGTTTGAGGCAAGTATGCGTTGGGCGGGGGTCAAGCGTCCGAAGATCCGCATCATCCGCATGCGGAAAGTACCGTTTATGGATTCGACAGGGTTGCACAACCTCGAAAGCCTTTACCGCCTGTCGGATAAGGAAGGCATCCAGTTGGTCCTTTCGGGGGTAAACGACAAGATCAAAGCGATGCTCGACAAAACAGGCTTTGCCCGTAAGATAGGAAAGGAAAATATTTGCAGTAATATCAACGAGGCGCTGGAAAGAGCAAAGGCTTTACACGCAACGTCGGCATAAAATTCACTTTGGATTTTTTACTTTCAAAAAATCTTACTACTTTTGCACGGTTTCTTTTAACAAAAAGTTGATTAAAGCATGGAAACCAATTAGAATACATAATTAATTTTAGAAAGCGTTAGCTTTTATTCTTGTCTTTGAAACTTAGACAATTTCATCATCAGCAAGAATAAGTTAGTAAACGCTCACGCAGGAAGCGTGGGCATAACTTATTTGCTGATAAGGTAGTCTAAGACCTCAAAGACGAATAAAGTTACAAGTCCCCGCTTCATTATTTTAAATCGCTTCTCTCCGGGACTCAGGAAGCCCACAATACATCAATGAAACATATAAAACGCATATAATTCTTTCCGGCAAAGGTAAAGGCAACTTGTTATTCATTACACCAATAGATTTCTTTCTCATGTTTATAGTTAGTTGGAGTTGCCTTTACCGGAACCGGAATTATCCGTTCGAAAACAAACAAACATTATAATTAACAGTATTAACAACAATGGTTTTCTCTCCGGAGAAGGCCGCAATTAAAAATTTTATTAAAATATGAGATTGAGAACATTTTTTTTAGTGCTGGCGCTGGTCATGACGGGCGCAGCAAGTGTAAATGCACAGGTGAACATCGGAAGTGTGGACAACCCGCACAAGGGCGCAATACTGGACTTATCGCGAAATGCATCCGAGTTTGGTGTATTGTTT
>JAIRSN010000176.1 GCA_031255425.1 Dysgonamonadaceae bacterium | reverse complement strand
CTTCCCAAAAATATAAAAGACACTGCGTGTCCGCCGCCAAAAAAGAACAATCAGGCAAGCCAAAGGCGCAGCCTGAAAGAAGAAAATATAAAACCTTGCCCTTAAATTTGGTATCTATAAAGAAAATATTACCTTTGCAGGGGTGTTTAATTAAACCATAACTCATTACGAATAATAAACTTATACAATAATAATTTAATTTTATCAAAAAGAGGAAGACTATATTATTTCCGGCAATCATCACTTTCTTTTCGTTTGTTTTGCTGCTGTATCTTCTGCTTTGGTTGCCGTTTGTCCAGGAAAAGATAAAAGATTTCGCCTTGGCCGAATGTATGAAAGCGACCCATAACCGGATGGCTGCCGGCGAATTGCATTTCTATCCTTTCAACAGGCTCAAACTGAAAGACGTGTACGTGGAGGACCTCAACGGCGATACCTTGCTCTATGCCGGGACGCTTGCCGCCAGGTTCGACCTGTTCCGGCTGCTGAAGAACGAACTGCTGATCCGGTCTGTCGACCTGGCGCATTTCACGGTCGGGATGAACAGGGAACATTCGGACTCGGCGTTTAATTTCCAGTTCCTGGTGGATGCCTTCGCGTCTGAAAAGACGGACACCGCATCGTCCGGGCTGGCTGTCCGGATCCACGATATTACCCTGCGGGAAGGCCGTTTCCGTTACGACGTCCGTTCCGAGCCGGCGCTCGGCGACAGCCTTTTCGACGTCAACCACCTCCGGATTTCGCACCTCTGTTCGGAGATCGATTTGAGTTCCATCGACCTGAAAAAACCGGAGCTGACAGTCCGCCAACTCTCTTTCACCGGAAACGGCGGGCTGGAGGTGACCCGTTTTCAGGCGGCGATCCGCACGGAAAAGGAGCAGGTCAGGCTGGAAGACCTCCGGATCGAACTCCCCCATTCCCGGCTGCATATTCCGGAAGGATTCGTCGGGACGGAGGAGCAAAAGCCGCTGAAGATCGTGCTGGGAAAAAGCCGTCTCCGGGCGGCAGACCTGAAAATGTTCTATCCCGGGCTGGTTTACTTCCGGGACGATTTCACTTTTTCGGGGGAAATAAACGGCACGCTGCCCCGGCTGAACCTTTCCGCCTTCGAACTGAATGGCGGCAAGCACATCCGGCTCAAATGCAACGCCTCCATCCGGGACGTCAACCGGTGGCGGAACACGCCGCTCGAACTCCACCTCCACCGCCTTTCCGCCGATAGCGCCGGGGTTGGGGAAGTGCTGCGTTGCTTTTCGGACGGCAACCGGACGGAGTTGCCCGTCCGGTTGGGGCAGTTGAACCTGCAAGGCACGCTGAAGGGGACGCTGCCCCACCTGTTGTTGCAGCTTGTTGCCCAAAGCGAGAGCGGGACGGTCCGGCTGGACGGAACCGGCGGGTACGATTTTGATTCCGTCCGTTTCGATGCGACGCTGCTCTCCGACGATTTCGATGTGCGGACGCTTTTGCAGGATACGCTTTTCGGACAGGCGGCGCTGCAACTGCACGCGAAGGGACAGGTCGGTGCGGACGGGCAGGTCGATGCGGGCGGGCACCTGGCCGTCGACCGCTTCGACTTCAAGGGCTATTCCTACCGCCGCCTCCGCGCGGCGGGACGTTATACCGGCGACAGCCTCCGCCTTCATTTAAACAGTGCCGACGAAAACGTGAAACTGAAAGCCCACCTGCTGGCGGATGCCGGCGGAAAGAGTGTAAAACTCAAAGCCACCGCAGAAAACATCTTCCTGGATCCGCTCCATTTCCTCCCCGGCTACAAGGACGTGGTCTTGAAGACCTCCCTCACCGCCGCCGTGGAAGGCTTCGACCGGGAACGGATGCAGGTGGATTTGTCCATCGACAGCTTCTCGCTCGCCACGGACAAGGGCGTTTTTCTTGAGCCGCACCTCCAACTGGCGTACCGGGCGGAAGACGGTTCCGGCAAGCGCCTGAACATCGACTCCGGGATTATGACCGTCGATGCCAGCGGGCAGTTCACCTATTCCGGGCTGCTGGAATCGCTGAAAGGGACCTTCCCCATGCTCTTCCCCGAAAGCAAACCCGACCCGGCGAAGAAAGACCGGTTTGCCGAAAACCTGCATTTCTGGGTGGGGATGAATCACATCAACTCGCTCTCCCAACTGCTGGACCTTCCCCGCGCCCTGCCGGACTCCATCCTTTTTATAGGCAAATTCAGCAACAACAGCGACTCGCTCAAGCTCTCGACCAGTGCCTACACGCTTTTTACGGAGTCGGATACCTTGCAGGTGAGCCTTTTGCTTTCGAATAAGGGAAACAACCTGGCGGCCGTCTTCAACGTCGACAACCGGTCTGCCAATTACGACCTGGACGGGCAGGTCGACGCCGAAGTTGCGTTTATCCCCCAACCGGGACGCATTGTTCCGGACATGCATATCGTTTTGAACCCGACGGTTTTCGTTCTCAATGAAACCTATTTCAACCTCCGCCCGGCGCAGATAGAGGTGAAGGGCGACCGCTATTTTATCCACAACCTGTCGTTTCACCACGACGAGAACCCGGAGGAATACGTCAAGGCGGACGGCATCATTTCGCCCTCCGCACAGGATTCGCTCACCGTGAAAGTGTCGCAGTTCCAGTTGGAAACGGTCTTCGGCGCCATGAAAACCAGCCTCTCCCTGCAAGGAGTCGCCGACGGCAGCATCGCCGCCCGCAACCTCCTGGCGGCTCCCATCGTGACGTCCCGGCGATTTACCATCAACCAACTCCGCTTTGCCGGCAACGAGCTGGGAAACCTGAGCATCAGCAGCGGGTGGAGCAGCGAACGGAACGGCCTGATTCTCCGCGCCGGACTGAGCCGCGAGGACCACGAGCAGTCGCTTATTTCGGGGTTTGTCCTGCCGGAAAAGGACTCGCTCTCCCTCTCCGCCAACATCAAAGACATCGAACTGAACTGGCTGCAAGACCGGATGAAGGAAACGCTGTACGGGCTGGACGGCACCGTCGACCTGCGGTTGAAGGCGCAGGGGAGAATCAAAGACCCCACCGTGACCGGCGCCGTCCGGTTCAACCGGGCGCAAGTGGGCATCAAACAGCTCAACACGCTCTACTCCACCAGCGACTCGATTGTGTTCAATTCCCGGTCTATCGACCTGAAACGCTTCACCCTCGCGGACGAAAACAAACACACTTTCACCCTCGACGGAAAGATTACCCACCGGCTGTTCACCGGATTCAACCCCGACCTGTCCGTCAGCGTCAGCGACTTCCTGGTCCTCAACAACGAGCGGCAGGCCGACAACCTGTTCTACGGAACCCTGCGGGTGAACGGGCTGCTGAAACTGAAAAAGCACAACAAAGACTGGATGCTGACGGGCGATATGACGCACTCCAACAATTCACGGGTGATGGTCAACATCCCCTCCTCGACCAGCACGGCGGAGCGTTACAGCAGCATCACCTTTATCAACCAGGCGGAAGACCGTCCGCCCGCTGCGCCGGAAGCCGCCGGGGAAAAACTGTCGCTTCCCTTCAAGATCAACGTGTCGCTGTGGCTCGACCCCAGCCTGACGGTGGGAGCGGTCTTCAATCCCGCCACGCAGGACGCCGCCCACGCCGCCGGCAACGGGATGATTAAGTTTTCCTGCGACATGAATACCTCGCACATCAGCCTGCTGGGGGATTACGAGGTGGAACGCGGGCAGGCAACGCTGTCGTTGGTCAACATCACCAAAAAGACGTTCAAGGTACAGCAGGGCGGGAAGCTGGTCTTCCGGGGCGACCCCCTCGCCACGACTTTCGACGTGACGGCGCTCTATTCCCTGCGCGCCAACCTTGCCACCCTCGACCCCAGCTTCGAGTCGCTGAACCTGACCAGCACGAAAGTCCCCGTCAACTGTTCGCTGACCGCTACCGGGAACATCAACAAGATGGATCTGAAATACCGGATCGAATTGCCCAACGAGCAGGAAGATATTCAACGCAAACTGAACGGATTGCTCTATACCGACGATCTGAAGATAAAGGAAATCGCCTACCTGCTTGCCTTCGGAACGTTTATGCCGGTCAACACGGGCGCTTCGCAGGCGGGCAGCAGCCATATCTGGACCTCGCTTGCCTCGTCGTCCATCACCGGGCAGTTGAACAACCTTCTCTCAAGCGTGTTGAACAAAAACTGGTCGGTCGGCACCAACCTGCACACCGGCAGCGCCGGCGCCGGCGACCTGGACATGGATGTCAACGTCAGCACCCGCCTCCTGAACGACCGCCTCACCATCAACGGTACGCTCAATTACCGGAGCGACCCGAACCAACTGAATAATTTCACCGGCGATTTCAACGCGGAATACAAATTGATTCCTTCGGGAAATGTGGTATTGAAAGTTTTCAACACCACCAACAACCAGTATTACGAAACGGCGCCGACAACGCAAGGCTTCGGCGTCGTTTACAAGCGCAACGCCCGGACGTTCCGGAAGCTGTTCGACAAATTCAGAAAAAAATGAAATCAAAGAATCCCCTTTTCCTCCTGCTTTTTGTGCTGGCGGCGGCGTGCAGTCCCGTCAAATACATCCCCGAAGGCCAGTACCTGCTCTCCAAAACGGATATTGAGATGGACGACAAAGGTGTCGACAAGGCGCTGCTGCTGCCTTTTATCCAACAAAAAGCCAACGACTCCAAGTTCGGTCCCGCCATCTACAACCTGGTGAAGGACGACTCGAACTTTATCAAACGGTTTATCCGCCGGATCGGTGATCCGCCCGTGGTTTTCAACCGCAACACCGTCGATTTGTCGGTGAACGAACTGGCGATGGAGTTGAAAAACAAGGGCTACCTTCAGGCGCAGGTCCGGGCGCAGGTCGATACGGCGAAGAAGCGGGCGGAAGTTATCTACCATATCCACAACGGCGAACCGCACCGCATCCGTCATTTCAAGATAGATATTCCTTTGGAAGAAACCGAAAACAGCCGGCGGATCGGGAACCACCGCCTGACCAACGCTGTCTTCGACATGAGCGTGCTGGAAAAAGAACGGAAGCGCATCAGTTCTTTCCTCCGGAACCAGGGCTATTACACCCTGACCGAAAACAACCTGCATTACCTTGCCGACACTACCGCCTGTCCCGGGCAGGTCGACCTGACGCTGATCCTTTCCGATACCGCGCTGTTTGTTCCCTACACGGTGCAGCGGGTGAATGTGTACAGCGGATACGACCCGCTGGAAAAGGAAAATTACGTGGTAAAGGATTCGTTGCAATACAAAGACCTGTTTATTTATTATGATAAACAGCACTTTCTGCACCCCGGCATCCTGTCGGAAAAGGTGATGGTCGATCCGGGAAAACTGTTCCGGGAGCGGCAGGGCGAACGCACGGTGAGCCTCTTTCAGGCGCTGAACTGCCTGGGGCGGGTAGACCTGCAATACGCCGAGGACCAGTACCCCGATTCTACGCTGCTCGACTGCAATATCTACCTGACGCCGGGCAACAACCATTCCCTGCAAACGGCGCTGGAAGGGACCAACAAGGCGGGCAACCTGGGTATCGCCGTCGACGTCACCTACGGAAACCTCAACCTTTTCAACCGGTCGGAGATTTTCAACCTGCGCCTGCGCGGGGCGTACGAATTTGTGAACAACCGGTCGGACGAGGCGCTCTCGCACAATTACTACGAGCTGGGCATCGGTCCTTCGATGACCTTTCCGAAGCTGCACCTGCCGTTTGTCCGGTCGTTTGTATCCTACCGTTACAACACGAAGACGCAGTACAGCCTGAGTTACAACATCCAGCGGCGGCCGGAATACATGCGGAACTTTTTCAATCTCAACTGGAAATTGCTCTGGGCGGAATACCGGAGTCCCATTTCGCACAGCCTGAGCTTGCTGGACGTCAACTATGTGATGATGCCCTGGAAGTCTGCCGCCTTCAACGACTACCTGAATCACAACGTGGATTCCCTGACCCGGCTCAGTTACGAAAATGTGTTCACGGCGGGAATTGATTATACCTTGATTTATACCAACACCGGTTCCGGGAGGATCCGCCAGAACCTCTACACCATCCGTTTCAATGTCGAGACTTCGGGGAATGCCCTGAACGGGCTGTTCAGCGCTTTCCACGCACCGAAATCGGAAACCGGGCAGTACAACATCCTGGGAAATCCCTTTGCCCAGCATGTGAAGGGGGGCATCGACTATTCGGAAACCTTCCACCTGAGTGCGACCGGCGGGCTGGCTTTTCACCTGGGCGTGGGGGTCGCCTATCCTTACGGCAACTCTTCCATTCTTCCTTTCGAGAAACGGTATTACGCCGGCGGTCCGAACAATGTGCGGGGGTGGAGTACCCGCTACCTGGGTCCGGGGTCCTACCACCAGGGGGCGGAAAAAGACCCGACCGTCCACGTCGGGGACATTCAGTTGATTCTGAGCGCCGAGTACCGGTTCAACATCCTGCCGTGGCTGGAGCCGGCTTTCTTCGTCGACGCCGGCAACATCTGGACTATCAAGGACTATCCCAACCAGCCGGAGGGTCTTTTCCGGTGGAACAAGTTTTATAAGGAAATAGCGGTAGGCGCGGGTTTGGGGTTGCGTTTTGATTTGAACTTCCTGATTCTCCGGCTCGACGCCGGCACCCGCCTGTACGATCCCGCCCGGCTTGAGGGGCATCGTTTTGTTTTGTTTAAGGAAAAATTCCTGCGGAATTCGGCGGCGTATATCGCCATCGGCTACCCGTTCTGATCAGATTCTCTCTCCGTACGCCAGGTCGCCGGCATCGCCCAGTCCCGGAACGATATAGGCTTTCTCGTTCAATTCCGGATCAATTGCCGCCGCCCAGATCGTGGTCTTTTTTTCGGGGAAAATACGCATTGCCGTTTCGATTCCTTCCCGGCTGGCGATGATGCAGGCAATGTGGAGCGCCTCCGGGTTGCCGCGCGACAGCAGGGTTTTGTACGACAAGTCCAGCGACCCGCAAGTAGCCAGCATCGGGTCGACGATCAGCAGGGTTTTCCCCTCGATGGACGGCGCGGAGAGGTATTCCACCGCAATTTCGAACCGGGTATGCGCTTCATTGTAACGCCGGGAGGCAGAGATAAACGCATTTTCCGCCCGGTCGAAAAACTCCAGGAAACCGTGGTGGAAAGGCAGTCCGGCGCGGAGGATGGTCGTCAGGACAATCGGGTCGGAGGGCAGCGGGATGTGCGAGGTCCCCAGCGGAGTTGTGACAGCCGTCGTCCGGTAGTTCAAGGATTTGCTGATCTCGTAGGCCATGACCTCCCCGATCCGTTCGATATTTTTGCGGAACCGGAGGCGGTCGCCCTGCACCTTTACATCCCGGATTTCAGCCATAAACTGGTTCAGGATACTGTTTTTTTCGCATAAATGATGGACTGTCATAAGTTCTTTTTTTTGTCGTTGTCTTTTCCGGGAGCAAAGATAATGAATTTTTGCCTTCCGGCAGCGGCGGCGGACACGCAGTGTCTTTTATAATTTTGGGAGGGTACATAAAGCAAAAAAAGAGCGAGAGAATAGCTTCAAAAAATAGCGCCTCTCAAAACAGAACCCAGCCGTTTTTGAACAGCGTACGGTTTTTTTTATTAAATTCGCAGCAAATTTAGAGAGAAGCATGAATGCTGAATTTTTTATTGCCAGGCGGATTTACTTCCATAAGGACGGCGAAAAGCAAGTGTCGCCTCCCGCTATTCGGA
>JAIRSN010000152.1 GCA_031255425.1 Dysgonamonadaceae bacterium | reverse complement strand
AAAACCGTTGTCCCGTAAGATTGATTGTATTCCAGCAAAAGCCGTTTCAGGATGATTTGCGAAGAAGGATCCAGAAAATTAAACGGTTCATCCAAAATTAAGATTTCAGGCCGGCTGATTGCGGCTCCGATAATTCCCGTTTTTTGCCGGTTCCCGGTGGAGAAATCCCGGATGTATTTCTTTTTCCCCATAATTTCACCGTTCATAAAATCCGTGAACCGGTTAAGCGTTTCTTTCAGTCCGGAATCGCTTATATTGTAATTGGATGCAATAAAGCCGAAATATTCTTCAGGCGTAAGAAATTCAATTAAAAAACCGGAATCAATATAAGCGGAAGTGTACTGTTTCCAGCCTTCTGTTTTACTTACCTTTTTATTTCTCGAATAAACAGCTCCGGAATCGGCTTTTATTAAATCAATTAACAAGCGGAGTAAAGTTGTTTTGCCGGCGCCGTTGTTGCCAATTAATCCGGTTAATTCGCCCTTATTGAGGGACAGTTCGCCGATAGATAAAACAGTTTGCCTGTTGTATCTTTTCTCCAAATTTTTAATTTCTATTTCCATAACGAATCCATTTTAAGTAATTCTGAAAATCTCCATTTTTTCATATTTGTTGGGATAAAAGCATCTGTACAGATAGTTGAACCATAAACGAGACAGTAAAATCGACGTTATTCCGGCAATAAGCATAAAATACGTTGCCACCCGGATTGAAAAGAGGAAGAACAGCCCGGTTCCGGATGCGATCGAAAACAGATAAACCAACAGCATAATAAATGATTGGGAAGAAGGCGGATTCGTCAACATTTTATAGTGCGATCCAAACAAATCTATTTTGTTTGTTACAAACAAGATACTGCTGAAAGACAGCGGGGTGATAAAGCCAATACTGTAAAGAAATACAGCGGTTAATTCGATCGGAAATTTCTCCTGAAGCGGCATCAAAACCAGCAAAAGAAAGAATGAAGCGGACGAAAAAAAGAGGCATAAAATATATCGCGCCTGTAAAATTTTTCCGAAAGAAGGAATGATCATTAGTTTATCAAAAAAAGAGGCTTCCGCTTTGTTTGATATAAATAATCAATTGGCTGACCAGCACCTGGGCTGCGTATACAATTGCAAAAGAACCGAGGGTAACGGACAATCCGTATTGAGGATAGATGTTTGTTGTTAAGTAAGCGGAGAAAAAGAACAGTAGATAATAATTCCAAAAACGAAACAATTCATTGACAACAAGATAGACGGATACACTTTTTGCGCTGCCGGGGAACCGCCGGATGGAAATAAATGGGTGCCGGTCTTTTTTCAGCATAAATTTCAGGACGAAATCGGGTAAAAGCAAGGAAAGAATCGAAATCAAAAAAACATTCACAGGGTTCGTTATCGCCGGGAACAATAGCCGGCTGAAATCATCCAGAAAGAATCCGCCCCGGTAAATCACATAGAACGAAGAAAGCAGGTAAGCCCCTGCCAGAAACCGGAATAAAAGGGTCTGCTCCAGCAGCGGATGCCGGACAAATGATTTCCATTTTAATAAAAAGAGACGGCGAATTTTCATTCTATTTTAGATGACGAAAGGAGTCTGAATAATTGATATTAAAGTATAATTTCTTGAAAACATCCTTTCGGCACGAATGGAGGAATATCTCCATTCGACCAATTAAAAAGGAATCACAGTGCATCCAGATTAGCCTGATTGATTATATTTTTCCCTTCCGGTGTATAAAGTTGTTTCAGCCGTCCGGCATATTTTTCTTCAATTTTTCCCCTAACCATTTTCATGGATGAATTGAGCAACGTGTTTTGTTCGGTAAACGCTTCCGGAAGGACGGCGATCGCTGCCGGCAACCAACGTTCGGGATATTCGCCCGCATAGATTCCGTTGGATTTATACTGGTTGATAATTTCCTGTATTTTAAGCAATGCCAATTCTTTGGCTTCTCTCGAATCCCAGGATAAATCCGGGTGGAGATGTTGGACGTGCTTTTTCAGTTGCTCTTTGTCCGGAACAACCAGCGCGACGGTATACGGATCCTGATTGTTGTGCAACAACAACTGGTCGATGTACCGGGTTTTATCTACTATCGCTTCTTCAATTCCCTCCGGGCTGTATTTTTCCCCGTCGCTACTGATCAGCAAACTTTTGAACCTGCCCAGAACGTACAAAAACCCGTCGGAATCCATGTAACCCATATCGCCGGTGTGCAGCCAGCCGTTCCGGATGGTTTCTTTTGTTGCTTCGGGATTTTTCCAATAGCCCAGCATCACATTTTCGCCCTTCACTACAATCTCGCCCTTTTCGCCCAAGGGTAATTCGTTGCCGTCCAGGTCGCAGATTTTCAATTCCAGCCCTTCCACCAACACGCCGGAAGAACCCAACTTGTGCCTTTGAAGGGTATTGGATGCAATCACCGGGGTGGCTTCGCTTAAACCGTAACCCTGAAACATCGGAATGCCGATGGCATAGAAAAACCGTTGCAACTCAATATCCAGCAGAGCGCCTCCCCCGATAAAGAATTTCAGTTGGCCGCCCAATGCCCGGCGCACTTTGGAGAAAAGGATTTTATCGTATAGTTTGAGCAGGATTTTGCGGTGAATTTGTCCGAATCCCCCCCTGTTAAATCCTTCTTTGTTGTAAGCGTATGCCGTTTTCAGCGCGTGTTTGAAAAGTTTTTCCGCCGTTGGACCCTGTTGCCGGATGGTGTTCTCGATGTTTTTACGGAAATTTTTCGCCAAAGCCGGCACACTCATCAGGACGGTCGGCTTAAATTCTTTGATATTCAACGGGATATTTTTGAGGCTTTCCATCGGCGAACGTCCCACTTGAACCGTTGCCACGTTAGCGCCATAGGCCATAAAAGAATAGAAGCCGGCTACATGCCCGAAGCAATGATCCAGCGGGATGATAATCAGGTTGCTGTCTTCCGGTTCGATGTGAATCAGCGACATGGCTTGTTCTACATTTGCCGTGTAGTTCCGGTGCGAGAGCATGATTCCTTTCGGGTCGGCGGTTGTCCCCGAAGTGTAGCTGATGTTCGCCATATCGTCGTCTTTCACCGCCCGGCTCCGTTGTATCACAGCGGCTTCGTTCGCTTCGAGGTATTGATCGCCTGCCGTCAAAACCGTTTCAAAGAGCCTTTCGTTTTCCTCATAAACGCTTTGCGGATCGAAAACAATGATTTGTTTCACCAGGGGACATTCGTTGATAATCGCCCTGATTTTCTTTAGCTGGGCGCCGGAAACCAGGATGTATTGGGATTCGGAATGCCGGATCCGGAAAATCAAGTCATTGCGTTCTTCCAGTTTGATGGACAGGGGCACGTTCACCGCGCCGGCGTAGAGAATCCCCAATTCCCCGATCACCCAGTCGTTGCGGCCTTCCGAAAGCAGGGCGATTTTATCCCCGGCTTGAACGCCCAACCGGATCAACCCGGCGGCGAAACGGTATACTCTCTTCTTCGTTTCGGCATACGTTACCGGCTCGAACCGGTCTGTTTTCTTTTCCCAAAGGAACGTGTTGCCGGCGTATTGCTGTACGCTGCTTTCAAATAAATCGATAATCGTCTTCATGGTGGTTATTATTTTGTTATTTTTTCCTCACAGCACCCTCAGTCCCGTTACATAACGCGGGTTGTAGTAAACCGAAGCGCTGAGCTGATCGATTCTGACGCCTCTGCGGGAAGCATGGATAAACGTAACGTCGCCTGCCTCATCCTTCGAAATCACGATTCCTACATGCCCCACGCCGGAGGATTGGATGTTTCGCCCTTTGAAGAAAATCAGGTCGCCGGTTTTTAATTCTTTTTTGTCTACCTTTTTCCCTTCTTTCACCTGCGTCCGGCAACCCGCACTCAGGGTGTATCCGAAATTCTTAAAAATGAAAGAGGTAAATCCGGAACAGTCAAAGGCATTCGGACCTTTGGAACCCCTGCTGTAAGGCTTGCCGATAAACTGCCGGGAATAGTCGATAATGTTTTGTGCCAAAGCAGCGGGAAACAACGAATCCCGTTCGCTTACAGGCAGCAGATTCTCCGGTTGTTCCACGCTGCCGGTTTCCTTTCTGTCCGACTTTTTTTCGATGTTGCCGTCGGAGGAGATAAAAAGATCCGTTTCGGGGAAATCCAACTCGGTCAATCGCTTTATTTCTCCGGCTGCCGAATGGCCGGGATCCGGGACCGGACCGGTTTTATCCTTTTGGAGCGCCGAAATGATTTTTCCTTTCACAAACTTTCCCTGTTTATCCGTATAGACTTTTACGATCGGCGCATAACCGCTGATTCCGCTGATACTGAATTCGCCGGCGGTGCAAAAATTCCCCAAACTGTAAATAATAAAGCGGTCTTTGTAGAGTTCGGCAGCGCGAACGACATGCGGCCCGTGTCCGAAAACAATGTCCGCGCCCGCGTCGATAACCGCATGGGCAAAGGCATAGACATTGCCCCGGTTTTCGCCGTAAAAACTTTCCGTTTCACGGGGAACCCGGTTGTAGGCTTTGCCCTCCGCTCCGCCGTGGAAAGAAACGATTACGATGTCGCAATCCTTTTTCAAACCGGCAACCAATTCCCGGGCGTATTCCAAGTTGGTTATCTTTACCGTTCCCGAATTGGGCGCAAATCCGCAGAATCCGTATTTAACGCCATTGATTTCAAAGCGGGACGTTTCGCAAATATCTTTCAATCCGGCATAGTTCAGCCCGGCGGCTTGCAAAACTTTCACGGTGTTTTCCCTTCCCTGGGCGCCGAAGTCGCCGTTGTGGTTATTCGCAATATTCATCACGTCGAAGCCGGCTTCGACCAGATAATCGACATACCGGTCCGGCATCCGGAAGAAGTAACATCCTTTTTTACAGGATTTCGCACTGCCTCCCTTGTCCAGGAAACAACCTTCCAGATTGCCGAACGTAACATCGGCATCCTTTAACAGGTCCTGCACATTCCGGAACAATTCTTTCCCGTCCGATACCGGCAATTTGCCGGCGGAAGGATAGTTGGAACCCAGCATAATATCGCCCGTCCCGATAATGGAGACCGTTGCATCATCCGGAATGTCCTGGGAATAACCCGGCAGGGAAAAAGCAAACAACACGAGCAATGCGTATATCCGCATCTTCAAGCTCCTGCGATGATTCGTTATTTTATAGTTGAACTGCATACCTGTATGAAATTGACGGTTAACTGAAAAAGGCGCGGATAATATCCATCCCGTTGGCGTAGATCAGTATGGCAAACAGCAAAAACATGCCTGTGATCTGGGCGTATTCCATTAGTTTTTCGTTGGGTTGGCGGCCGGTTACGACTTCGTAGAGAAGAAACATCACATGCCCTCCGTCCAATGCCGGAATCGGCAACAGGTTCATTACACCCAACATGATGGAGAGAAATGCCGTCATGCTCCAGAACGTATTCCAATTCCACGTTGCCGGGAAAAGGCTGCCGATGGCGCCGAAACCGCCGATGCTTCCCAGTCCTTCTTTTGTGAAAAGCAGTTTCAATTGCAGGACATAGAAGGAGAGTTTTCTCATACAGAACGAAATTCCGGCAGGAATTGATTTGAAAAAGTTATATTTTTCATGCACCAGTGCAGGCCTCGAAGTCGTGAATCCTATTTTCCCTCCCGCATCGACATCGGTGGTAATCGTTAACGTTTCCTGGTCCCTGACGACGCCGAGTTCGACGGAAGCGTTTTTATGATTTTCCAGTTGCAACGAAAGGCGTCCCAACGAGTTGATGCTTTTTCCGTCGACCGAAACAATTTTATCGCCCACTTTCAATCCCGCTTTTTCGCCATTCCCTTCCGGAAGCAGGCTGTCTATCCGGGCGGGCGAGAAATCGGCGAAGATTGTCCGGGTGGCAAGGAACCGCGATTTGAAATCGCCGGGTATTGCGATCGTTTCCTTCCGGTCTTCCCGGAATACCGTTACCTGTTTCGCATCGATAATCTTAAATAAATCAAGATCGTCGTACCGCTGCAAGGCTTTCCCGTCTGCCGCAAGGATTATGTCGCCATCCTGAAAGCCGGCTTGCTGTGCAACCTCGCTGAAAAACAAGGGCGTCTTGTCGATGGGGATGTAATTGTCGCCCCATTTGAAAACCACCAGGGAATAAATGAAGAACGCCAGCACAAAATTCATCAGTACGCCCCCGATCATAATCAACAGCCGCTGTCCGGCAGGCTTTATCCGGAACTCCCACGGCTGGGGCGGTTGTTTCAGCGCCTCTTTGTCCATACTTTCGTCTATCATTCCGGAAATCTTCACGTAACCGCCCAACGGCAACCAGCCGATTCCGTATTCGGTATCGCTTTTTTTGGGCTTAAACTTGAACAGGGAAAACCACGGATTGAAGAATAAATAAAACTTTTCCACTCTTACCCGGAATAACTTGGCGAAAAGGAAATGTCCAAATTCGTGCACAACCACCAAGATCGACAGGCTTAAAATCAATTGCAACGCTTTTATCAGTATTGTATCCATATTATTAATTCGTTATTTCTCTCTTTATTTTCACTCTTGTTTCCCGGTCGGTGGCAACAAAATCGGCGTAAGCCGGCGCCGCAATGAAAGTCGCGGTCTGCATCGCTTTCTCTATTGTGTCGCTCATTTCCGGAAAACTTATTTTGTCCTGCAAAAAAGCAGCGACAGCCACCTCGTTGGCGGCATTAAGAACGCAGGGCATATTCCCGCCCTGCCGGATGGCTTCGAAGGCAAAACTCAGGTTCCGGAACCGGACGGGATCGGGTGGCTCAAACGTCAGGTTGTTGAACCGGTTGAAATCCAAGCGTTCGAAGTTCGATTCCAGTCGTTTCGGATACCCCAGGGCGTATTGGATGGGCAACCGCATATCCGGCAGCCCCAATTGCGCTTTGATGGATGTATCCCTGAATTGCACCATGGAATGAATGATGGACTGGGGGTGAACCAGTATCTCAATCTGTCCGGGTTCTACCTTGAACAACCATTTGGCTTCGATCATCTCAAACCCTTTGTTCATCAGGGTAGCCGAATCGATGGTTACCTTGGCGCCCATTTTCCAGTTGGGATGCTTCAGCGCCTCGTTTTTGGTAACCCGTTGAAGCTGTTCCTTGCTGAACGTCCGGAAAGGGCCTCCGGAAGCCGTGAGGATGATTTTGTCTACCGGATTATACTCCTCCAGGCATTGGAAAATCGCCGAATGTTCGGAATCGACCGGCAGGATTGCCGCTTTGTACTCTTCCGCCAGCCGGGTGATCAGTTCGCCGGCTACCACCAGTGTTTCCTTGTTTGCCAGCGCGATGGCTTTCCCGGCTTTGATGGCGTGAATAACCGGCTTCAAGCCGGCATAACCGACCATTGCGGCAAGCACCATATCGATGGACGCCGATTCCACTACTTGCGAAAGGGCGTCTTCCCCCGCCCAGACTTTGACGGGAAGGTCTTTCAATCCTTCTTTTAATTGGCTGTATTTGGTTTCGTTGGCAATGACGACTACTTCGGGGGTGAACCGGCGGGCTTGTTCGATCAACCGTTCCACCTGATTGTTGGCGGTTAAAGCATATACTTCAAAGGATTCGGGATGTTGCCGGATTACGTCCAGCGCTTGCGTGCCTATCGAACCGGTCGAACCCAATATCGCGATTTGTCTTTTTTTCATATTTAAAATACAATAAATTCTTCCGGGTCGATCGGTTTTCCCCGGTACCACAATTCAAAATGCAGGTGCGTGCCGCTGGACAGGTTCCCCGAACTTCCGACGATGGCGATGGCTTCCCCGGCGTTTACCTCGTCGCCCTGTTTTTTCAAAAGGATGGCGTTGTGTTTATAAATGGAAACGAATCCGCTGGAGTGTTGTATCTGTATCACATATCCTCCGTTTGCATCGAATCCGGCGAAGACTACCGTGCCTTTCATCGTTGCCAGCACGCTTTCTTTCGGGGTGGCGGCAATGTCTACCCCGTAGTGTTTTTCCTGAAGGCTGAAGTGGCTGGAGACCAGTCCGCGTACCGGACGGTAAAAGAGGAGGTTTTCGGGCAATGCGGTGGACGAATTTAGCAGGTTGAGGTTGTATTTTTCTTCTGCTTCGAAGTTGCGGACAAAGTCTGTCAATGTTTCGGATTTGTTCAGGGATTCTATCCGGACGGAGGTCGTATCCGGTTCCTGAATTTCGGCGACGGGACTGTCGCCTCTCAATATGGCGTTTATGTTGTCCAAGTATTGAAACTGGCTTTTTATCACTTGTTCCAGGGAATCGGCTTTCAGGGCGTTCTCCATCATTTGCCGGCGTATTTCCGAGTCCAGGTATCCGGGCAGGTAGTTCCGGATGGGTGTATTGATGATTACGGCGGAGGTTAATACGACTAAAAACACGATGAATCCGGCTAATGTCAACACTCCGGATAAAAAGGATAACCTGAATGAGAGTACTTCTTCCAGTGTGTTCTCATTTAGAAAGGACAATTTGTATTTGAATCGTACTTTTTCCCAGAAGGAGGAGAAATCTAATTTCTTTTTCAATGGCTATTATAATAAAATAATTATTCGAAATCACAAAGGTACAAAAAAAATACAAAAGCGGCATGGCATATCTGCTTAGCTGCGGAGACCGTGTTTCCCAAAAATACAAAAGCGGCTGCGCCGCCGCGGGCTGTACATTTAAAGAATACAGTAATAAAACAGGCTTTGCACGGAGGATGTGTCAGGGTTTATATTTTTTCCTGTTGTCGTCTTTCTTTTTCAGGAAATAAACCAATAATCCGATAATAACCAGCGTAATGCCAATCGTGAGATAATATTGAATATAACTAAGTCCTCCCTCCGGATTTTTACCGGGATAAGCAAAATAAGCCATGCAGGCGAGATAAATAAACAATACGGACGGCAATAAAATATACCTTTTCATAAATTCTGTCGGATTAATATGTAACGAGGTCAAAGGTAACCAAGTTTTCGTAATTAATTTCTTTATTTGGGACATAAAGTTGTAAATTTGCACCGGATTAAGTTATTTTAGATGAATATAGCAGCATTAATTTCAGGCGGAGTAGACAGTTCGGTGGTAGTTTATCAACTGAAAGAAGCCGGTTATAACCCAACCCTTTTTTATATCCGGATCGGCATGGAAGACAAAGCCGGATACATCGACTGCCCGGCGGAAGAAGACATCGAAATCACGACGTATATCGCCCGGAAATACGGCTGTAAAATGGAAGTCGTTTCGTTGCACGAAGAATACTGGGAAAACGTAGTCAGCTACACGATCGATGCGGTCCGGCGCGGACTGACGCCCAATCCGGATATGATGTGCAACAAGCTGATCAAGTTCGGCACCTTCGAACAGAAATGGGGACACTCGTTCGACAAGATTGCAACCGGCCATTATGCAACCACCACCGGGATTGAGGATAAGATTTACCTGTCCACCGCCGCCGATAAGGTGAAAGACCAGACCTACTTTCTGGGACAAGTCGATTACCTGCAAATAGCCAAACTGCTTTTCCCCATCGGTCATCTGCAAAAAAGCGAAGTCCGCGCCATTGCCGCCCGGCAAGGCTTGCCGAGCGCCCTGCGAAAAGACAGCCAGGGAATCTGCTTTCTCGGGAAAATCAACTACAACGATTTTATTCGCAGATACCTGGGAGAAAAGCCCGGTAAAATTATCGAATGGGAAACCGGCCGGATACTGGGCGAACACAAAGGATACTGGTTTCACACCATCGGTCAACGGAAAGGACTGTACCTGAGCGGCGGTCCCTGGTTTGTGGTCCGCAAGGACATCCCCGAAAACACGATTTATGTCTCCAACGGATACGATCCGGAAACCCAGTACGGGAAAGAGGTCGACCTGCAAGGCTTTCATTTTATCACCGGCAATCCCTGGGGAGACCTGTCGGAAGAAAAAGCGATCACTTTCAAAATACGGCACACACCGGAATTTACATCCGGGAAAATCAAACGCACCGGCGACATCTACCGGATCGAATCGGACGACAAAATTCAGGGCATAGCGGCCGGGCAGTTTGGCGTGGTTTACGACCGCGAATGCCGGCTGTGCCTGGG
>JAIRSN010000142.1 GCA_031255425.1 Dysgonamonadaceae bacterium | reverse complement strand
TACCTGGAGATGTTGAACATTCCCTATTCCTGTTGCGGCGTTCTGTCGGCGGCGCTCACTTTCAATAAATATTTTTGTATTCAATACTTGAAAAACTTCGGTGTGGAAGCCGCGAAGTCTGTCTGTTTAAGGCGGGGCGAACGAAAAACGCCGGAAGAACTGGTTACTGCTCTGGGTTTGCCGCTGTTTGTCAAGCCGAACGACGGCGGTTCCAGCTTCGGCACGACGAAGGTCAAAACCATCGAACAACTGCTGCCCGCCATTGCTTCTGCTTTTGAAGAAGGAAAAGAAGTGATTGTCGAAAGTTTCATGCCCGGAACGGAAGTGACCTGCGGTTGTTATAAGACGGGCAACCGGGAAATCGTCTTTCCGGTTACGGAAGTAGTGAGTAAAAACGATTTCTTTGATTTTGATGCCAAATACAATCCGGCAAATGTGGAGGAAATTACGCCCGCCCGCATTTCAAAAGAATTGACGGAAAAGGTTCAATCGTTGACTTCAAAGATTTACGATTGGGTGGGGGCGAAGGGAATTATTCGCATCGATTACATTATTTCGCCGGAAGGAACCGTCCGGATGCTGGAAGTAAATACGACTCCGGGGATGACCCCCACGAGTTTTATCCCCCAGCAGGTGAAAGCCGCCGGTTTGGATATACGCGAAGTGATGACTGAAATTATTGAAAATGAAATAAATAACGAGCAATGAAAAAGAACGCAGATTTTGATGATATTCGCCCTTATTACGACGATGAAGTGCTTCCCGCCATTGAACGTCTACTGAAAGACGCGGAATTCAAAAGGGTGGTCGGGCGTGTTTTCCCCGAAAAAAGCTGGGAAAGCGTGACGACTCTTTTGACTTCTTTCAAAAACAAACACGATTTCCAAGCCCGGCTGATCCGGGAAGCGGTGAACAAAGTGGTTGAGAAAACCTCGGCTTCCGTCGGATGTGCCGGCTTCGAAAACATTGAAAAGGGCGTGCCTTACACCTATATTTCCAATCACCGGGACATTATCCTGGATGCCTCTCTTTTGTGCTCCCTGTTGATTATGAACGGATACGATACGACCGAGATCGCCATCGGTGACAATTTATTGCTGCATCCGTGGATTGAAGACCTGGTGCGGCTGAACAAAAGTTTCATCGTTAAGCGCGGTATTTCGATCCGGCAGATGATGGAAGTTTCGGCGCATCTTTCCGGATACATTCATTTTGCCGTTAAAGAAAAGAAAGAGTCGGTCTGGATTTCGCAGAGGGAAGGGCGCGCCAAGGATTCGAACGACCGGACGCAGGAAAGCCTTCTGAAAATGTTGGCGATGGGGGGAGACGGCGATTTTCTGGCGAATATCAAAGCGTTGAATATCGTTCCGGTCGCTTTGTCCTACGAATACGATCCCTGCGATTACCTGAAAGCGAAAGAGTTTCAGCAGAAACGCGACAATCCAGAGTTTAAGAAAATCAAAGAGGACGACCTGATAAGCATGCAAACCGGACTGTTCGGATACAAGGGAAACATCCATTTCCAGTTCGGGCGGCCTATCAATCCGGCGCTTGAAAAGTGTACCGGGCTGCAATCCAAAAACGAATGGATCACCCAAATCGCTTCGGTGATCGACCGGGAAATCTTCCGCAATTATGCGTTTTATCCGGGCAATTACATCGCTTACGACCGGTTGTGGGGGAATGGTTTCTTTTCCCGGAAATATACGAAGGAAGAAGTGGAATTATTTGAACGTTACCTGCACGGGCAGTTGGAAAAAATAGATTTGGAGCAGAAAGACATCCCGTTTTTGACGGAAAAGATACTGGAAATGTACGCAAACCCGGTTAAAAATCACTTGGAATCATGAAAAAAATAAGCACGATAGCCTGTTTCATGCTGTTGCTCGGTTCGTTGACGGCTTGTAGCGATTCGGATGCAGTCGATTACGGGCTGGGAGCTTATTATACCGAAATCGTAACCGCGGCGGGCGACCGGGTCTTCCTGCTGGATACGGGGCAGAGCGTCCGGAGTGTCGGGAAGGGAACTGCTGATGCTTTGGAGGCGGGCGACCGGGTGCGCCTTCTGTTTTCGTACCTGAACGGGAAAACGGACGAAATCGTGATCCATTCGGCCACGAAAATCTTCCGGGCAGACCTGAACACGGTGCGTCCCGAAGCGATTCCCTTGCAGGCAAACGACCCCATTGCTTTCGAAAGCGCCTGGATCGGAAGCCATTACCTGAACCTTCAATTCTATATGGAATACCAATCCGAAGCGCACAAGGTGATGCTGAGCTTGGCTGCATCGGAGGCGAACGACCGGGAACCCCGGCTGTATTTTCGGCACGACCGCAACGGCGATGCGCCCGGCTACCTTCTGCCGGTTTGCGTTTCTTTCGACTTGAGCCGCGCGCTCGGAGAGCCGAAAGGCGACAGAACCTTGCTTATCAATTTCAATACAACAAATTACGGAGATAAAACATACAAATTCAAATATTAACAGATATGGAAAGTTATGGTTTTTTTAGAGTAGCGGCGGCAATCCCGGAAGTGCGGGTGGCGGATTGCGACTGGAACAGGCAGCAGATTCAGAACCTTGTCGAACAGGCGGATAAGCAGGGCGTTCGGATGGTTTGTTTCCCCGAATTATCCATAAGCGCTTATTCTTGCGGCGACTTGTTTCTGCAAAAAACCTTGATTCTGGAAGCGGAGCGAGCCATTGCCCGCTTAATCGCCGACACGGCAACGCTTTCGACCGGCTTTATCGTCGGCGCTCCGGTCGCCTGCCAATCCAAATTATACAACTGCGCCCTGATTTGCAAGGGCGGACGCATACGGGGAATCGTCCCCAAAACCTTTCTTCCCAATTATTCGGAGTTTTATGAAAAACGATGGTTTGACGCCGCTTCGTTCCCGGCGCCCGTTGTCGACATCGAATACGCCGGCGCGACGGTCCCTTTTGGGACGAACCTGCTGTTTGAACTGGGTTTTGAAAACGCCCGGTTTGCCGTGGAGATTTGCGAAGATGTCTGGTCGGTTGTGCCGCCGAGTTCCTCGCATGCCGTGGCGGGCGCCCAGTTGATTTTCAACCTCTCCGCCAGCGACGAACTGATTGGGAAACAGCAATACGTGAAGTCCCTGATCAGCCAGCAATCGGCTCGCTGCCAGGCGGCTTACGTGTACGCGGCGGCGGGATTCGGCGAATCTTCCACCGATCTGGTGTATGCCGGAAATGCCTATATCTATGAAAACGGAAAACAGTTGGCGGAATCCGAACGCTTCCGGTTCGGCGAACAACTGATTTTCAGCGAAATCGACTTTGACCTGCTCAACTCGGAACGCAGGAAAAACACCACCTTCGTCCGTCCGGCAACAGCCGGTAGCTACCGGCAGGTCCCGTCCGGCATGACTCCGGGAGGCGAACCGGTCGCCTTGAGCCGCGCGGTCAACCCGGCGCCTTTCGTCCCTTCGGCTGCGAATCGCAGCGAGGCTTGCGAGGAAATTTTCTCCATTCAGGTCGCGGGATTGGCACAGCGACTGCGCCACACCCGTTCCCGGTCGCTGTTGGTCGGCGTTTCCGGAGGATTGGATTCGACTTTGGCGCTCTTGGTCTGCGTCAAAACCGTCGACAAGTTGGGGCTGCCGCGGGAAACGGTTCGCGGCGTCACGATGCCGGGATTCGGAACGACCGGGCGCACGCACGCCAATGCCCTCCAACTGATGCAGTCGCTGGGAATCGACGGGCAGGAAATCAACATTGTGGATGCTTGCCGCCAGCATTTCAAGGATATAGGGCACGACCCGGACTGCCACGATATAACGTATGAAAATACGCAGGCGCGCGAACGCACGCAGATCCTGATGGACCTGGCGAATCAATACGGCGGATTGGTTGTCGGGACCGGCGATTTGTCGGAACTCGCTCTGGGTTGGGCGACTTACGGCGGCGACCATCTCTCGATGTACGCCGTGAACAGCGGCATCCCCAAAACGCTGGTGCGTCATCTGGTGCGCTGGGCGGCGGAAACGCAGATAGACACCGCCGGACGCTCCGTCCTGTTGGACATATTGGATACGCCGGTGAGCCCGGAGTTGCTTCCGGCGGGTTCCGGCGGCGAGATAACGCAGTTGACCGAGGAAGTTGTCGGGCCGTATGAATTGCACGATTTCTTCCTCTATTACACGCTGCGTTACGGTTTTACGCCGGACAAAATCCTCTATCTGGCAACGCAGGCTTTCCGGGAAACC
>JAIRSN010000139.1 GCA_031255425.1 Dysgonamonadaceae bacterium | reverse complement strand
ATACAGCGCAAAACGCAGAAATCGGCACGGTTGCCAAATCGTTACCTCAATGGCTGAAAAATTCCGCTTACTGCCTTTTGTTCAACAGGTTATCTCCAAAAGATAATTTTATAAAATATAAAAGCGGCCGCCGCCGCCGCAACCGCTTTTACTATTGATGATGCATCGAATTCCACGGCGCATGGATTATGATGCGTTTGCCCTGATCCTTTTCAACAGAGCGGCGCCACGACAACCTATCTCACAATGTAATTGTAATTTATATTTGCCGGCTGGCTTTTGTAACAGGCAACAGCAATTTCTTTGGCAGCGTTGACACGCTGCTTTTCCAAAGCGACTGCATCGTTGTACATTTTAACTTGCATGTCCCAACGTTTTTTGACTTCTGCACTGACTTTATTTTCAATGCTTTTAATCAAAGTTTGCTGCTCTTTGAAACAGTTTGACGAAGGGTCGATTTCTGCCAAAATATCCAAAGCGCCGTCCCAATCCTGCATGGCCGACTTTGCTTTTGCCTGTTGCAAAAGTTTGGCACAATGCTGATTTTGATATGCTTTGAATGTTTCTACCGATTTTTCCAAAACTTTATTGTGGCACGAAGCAACTTCCTCAGGAATAGACATCAATAATCCCAAAGATTGCTCATATTGCTGCATTTTGGTAAATGTGTCCGATTTTTTGATTATATCCGCGCAATTTGCTTCGTAGTATGCAATGATTTTCTGTTTGCCTTCGGCGATAAATTCGGCAAATTTCCTGTCGGCAACCGGAATTTGAGAAATAGCGCCGGTAATGGCCATTTCTTTGGTTTTTCCGCTGCCTTTCAAAGTTTTTACTACCGACGAAAACAACAAATTATTGCTTACCTGCTTAATGTACAGCGACAACTCGCAAGTTGTTACCGTGATATTCTGCATTCCACCTTCAACAACATCCGTTGAGTAAACGGCAAATTTGGGATAAATCACGAACGTTTGGTTGTAACCCGAAGCCGACAAGCCCGCTTCGGTACAGATTTGCGTCACTTTCGATTCCAACTTTGAGAGCTGTGAAGCATCCAGGCCCTCTACATTTCCGGGCATAATCACGGATAAAGCAATCTTCCCTACATCATCAACGCTTTGTGCAGATACAGTTACACCAAATAAAATTGCGATTATGAAGGGTATTAGAATTCTAATTTTCATTCGCCTGTTTATTTAATGGTTATGTAAACAGTACTGCCTTTCACATCACGGCCGATAGAAATTCCGAGGTTTTTGAAAAACCTGAACATTTCCAATCCAAACTTGTTGGGATTGTAGTTGTTGCCTGTCGATTGGTCTTTGAGCGGGATACGCACATCATCAAAAATCATCCGCACATCCGTAGTTCCCTGAATGTGATAATTGTTTTTGAAAGCGTTTTCTTCCATCCAAAGTTCAATCTGGTCGGAGAGAGGAAGACCGTCGTCACCCACTTCCGACGACATTTTGTATTCCGATTCGGGCGCGAAACTGATGTCAATGATAATGGACTTCCCGTTATTGACAATGTCGGTAAATTTCGCCTGCATCACATTCAGAAAGTCATCCACGCAACTTTCCACCGCTTTGGAAGATAATTTATTAAAGTCTTCAGTATAGAAGCGGCCGCTTTCGCCCACTTTGTTCGACAGCGAATTACCCGTTGAACATTCGTAAGCCGTCAAAATCAATTTCACCGAATTGCCCGACGAGGCTTTTTCGACAATTACTTCGGCTTCAACATAAACGTCTGCACCGGACATTTCGACGATTTGCGTTTTGATGTCGGTTTGATTGTCGGATGTGAACACATTGTTGGTTTTAGCCGCCTTGAGCCTTGCCACAAAATCAACCGTAGTGAAACCGCGACTGTCAAAACCTTCTTTGATTTTGGTAATGGCAATGCGCTTGGTTTCGTCCTGTTCCAAAATAGTGCGCAAGTCTTCGCCCTCTTTGGTGTAGGGGATGACCATAATTTTAGGTTGTACGGTAACAACCTGTCCGCCGCTGTCTGTTGCTTTGTTTTGAGCAAAAACAGCGCTTGTGAAAAGCGATAAAATCGCTAATGTTGTTATATATATCTTTTTCATCTTTGAAATACGGATTAAATTAAAAACCAAATTTTCTAATCACACCAAATGTTTCCAAATCGCGTCGCAGTGCCGACAAATTCACTTTCACATCAACAGCAATCTGTTTTTGTCCGCCTTTTATAAGGGTGGATTTACTCACCGGAATAGAAGACATTACAAACGTTTTGTGTCGCTTGCCGTCGTAAAAATTGTCAAAGTAATTTTTGTGTTTTGCTTTTTCTTCATTTTCGTTATTGCCTGTCATCGGCAATTTTTGCTTTGATTCGGGTAAGCCCCTGAAAAAAAGCACATCAAAAACTTTTTGTTCGGCATTAATAATCGCTTTTTCTTCGCCATTACCTATACCAACAGCGCGAACCGTAACCGTTTGTTCATCACCCGACAGATAATTCACTTCGGCAGAAGGGTAAATCGTGCGACAGGAATTTGCAAGCATCAAAACAGAAACTCCCACTACAAATAATTTCATTAAATGTTGCATAATAAGTTACTTTACGATCAATTTACAGGTTAATTTTACGGCCGCATTAAACGCTGCCAAAATTTCTTTACTGCCTTTTGAAATGCTACATTCCGAAAAATCATCGCCTGCAATTTTGGTGATTTTCAGTTCTCCGATTTCGGTAGGATAGGGTTTGCCTTCAAGCATTTCAATACGTTCCACCGTTAATTTGTCGCCTTCTTTAAAACCAAACGTTTTTCCGCCTGCAATTAAAGCTCTCTTATTATCAATCATTTTTACGATTTTAGTTTTCATTGGAAATGTCTTGATAAAATAAGCCTTCAACTTCGGCTCAATGGATTGCAACGTTTGATTTACAGCCTGCTCTTTCGACATTGCCAAAGGGCTTACTTCGGTTTGAAAGCTCTCGGCTTCGGTCGTTACACCCGTTGCACCGCTCATCACCTGCAAGGTAAATGCCGCGCTTGCCTTATAACCATTCACGCTTCCATCCGGATTTTTCATGGTGTAAATGTTTATCTTTTGAATATGTCCTTTTATGTAGGATTCGATTTCCTGCGCCGAGTAATCCGTCACTTTAATCTTCTCGTCGAGGATTTCTTCGCTTTTTTGAAATTCCAGCATATCCGATAAACTGTTTTTATCTATCACACTGAAACGGTGTGTGTTCGTAACCACTTGAACCACCTTTTTAGTTACAAACGTTTTGAACGGCGATTCAATTTCAGATGTAAATACATCTATGCATACCACAGGTTTATCGACCTGTGAGTAACACAGAATGTTACTCACAAGCGATAAACAGATTACTGAGAATATTTTCATCTTCAACAGGATTACAAATTATCCGAAGATTTAATTGTTGCAATCAAATTATTGACTAATTTGAGTTGCAAAGCAACCTCTTCGCCCGACAATTTCAGCGCTTCCGAAGAGAACTTGACAGACTTGCCTGCCGATGCCGCTTCAAGCGGGCTCAGGCTTTTCACTTCGTCCGAAGCCCCTTTGAGATTTTCCATCCCCGAAGTAATCTGGATTCCCGCAGCAGCTAAATTCGCAGCCAAACCTACGTAATCGGTCAGTTTCGCTTTGTGAGTTGTAACATCGATCTCACCATCCCCGTTGTCGGTAATCTCCCGTTTGAAAGTTGCCAGAAACTCGTTGTTGGACACCAGCGTTACAAGAATCCCTTTCGACATTTCAACCAGTCCGTTGACGCTTTGCGAAGCGGTTTGCTTCGGCGTTTCGGACGCAAGTTTAACGATTTTTTCTTCGCGCTTCTTCGTACCTTTCGACTTCAACTCTGCTTGGAGTTGTTCCCGTTCTGCCTTCAATTCGCCGGCAGTTTTTGCTTCTTGAGCAAATGAAGTTAATGTAACTCCACAAATAACGCCTATAAATAGGACTTTCTTCAAAAAACTTACTTTAATCATTACTATAAAGTCTTATGCCACGAACCCACAAATGGCGTTTATATTATTTTTATTTGATAATCGTTGAGGGTTGAACGACTTTTCTTCGTGTTAGATTCTGCATAAAAATAGCGTGGAAGACCTGTCCGGTGTTCAGGTTACCACGCCTATCATATCTGACAAGTCGTTCCACGCCGCATACACGACGCACGCTGACTTATTCCCGATATGATAACTCTTGAAGGAGCTTTTTGTGGTAAGATGAACTACCAAGAATAACGCAATCGCTATTTTTATTCTAAAATGTCTGTTTGCTGTTTCGCAAAATATATTTTTTATTTCATGGG
Source organism: Dysgonamonadaceae bacterium (assembly GCA_031255425.1). Classification (GTDB taxonomy): domain Bacteria; phylum Bacteroidota; class Bacteroidia; order Bacteroidales; family Azobacteroidaceae; genus Azobacteroides. The sequence goes on along the minus strand of JAIRSN010000139.1, from coordinate 5,491 downwards.
CAAAATCATGTTTAAAACGTTGCACAAATATACAACAATATTTGATATTTATAGTCTGTTCGGTTTTTTTTTGAAAAAACAGCAACGCCTGAATACAAACGGCGGGTGCCGGATTCTTTTCAGCAGCGGAACGGTCTGTCCGGATAATAATCGCTTGTCAATGCCCTGTATTCGTCGCTGTAAACGCGGGGGGCTTTCTCGATCAGCAGTTCATCCTCTTCCGGCTGCGTTTTTTCCTTAGAATATTCCAGCAGAATCCTTTTGGGGGGCGAGGCGGCATGGGGTCTTACCGTTGTTTTCCGGCGGAGGAATAAGTTGTTTTCTCCGGCGATGGACTGTATCCGGTCGAACGTGTCGGCGGGTAATATCAGCGACAACCTGCCCTTGCCGGTTAATAAGGCGGCGCTTTTCCCGAACAGGTCTTCGAAGGAGAGTTTTTCTGCGTGCCGGGCAACGCAACGTCCGGCGTCCGGCGACTTCAGGGAACGGGCAAAGTAAGGCGGATTCGATACGATCAGGTCGTACCTGACCGCGGGAAAGTAGGCATTGAAATCAACCCGGTGGATTTTTAACCGCGCTGCGAAAGGGGAATTTCCAAAGTTAACCGCGCTCTGTTCGCAAGCGTTTCCGTCAATGTCGACGGCGTCGATCGAAGCCCCGGAGCGTTGGGCTAACATCAGCGCAATCAGTCCGGAACCGCTCCCCACGTCCAGGATGTTCGCGGCATTTCCACAGTCGGTCCAGGCGCCCAACAGAACGCCGTCGGTGCCGACTTTCATGGCGCATAAATCATGGTAAACGGTGAACTGTTTGAAATAGAAAAAGGAATTAGACATGTCAATCCGGATTAAGAACGAAAACAACTGCTTTTTTTCATCAGGAAAGCGAAGATACAAATATATTGGAGAAATATTCGTAAATTGCGCACGAAATAACATAAAAAAAAGAGAATATGGAAAAAACGTGGAGATGGTTTGGGAAAAATGACAGGATCACCCTTTCCGATTTAAAACAGATTGGGGTGGAAGGAATCGTGACCGCCCTGCATCAGGTGCCGAACGGCGAAATTTGGACCGTGGAAGACATCAACGACCTGAAACAGTACATCGAAAATGCCGGCTTGCGGTGGTCGGTCGTCGAAAGCCTGCCGGTTTCGGAAAGCATCAAATACGGCGGAAAAGACCGCGACCGGTTGATAGAGAACTACAAAATCAGTTTGGCAAACCTGGGGAAATCGAATGTCCGGACGGTTTGTTATAATTTTATGCCGGTCATCGACTGGATCCGCACCGATTTGAACAAGAAGCAGGACAGCGGCGTCTATGCCCTGTACTTCGACCGGGTGCGGTTTGCCTATTTCGATATTTATATCCTGAAAAGGCGCGGGGCGGAAAAGGATTACGACCCCGGTATCCTGGAAAAAGCCCGGGAACTGGATACCGTCATTTCGGAAAAAGAGAAAGACGAGTTGATCGACGCCATCATCGTCAAAACGCAGGGATTCGTGAACGGCAACATCAAGGAAGGCGACAAAAATCCGGTCGCTATCTTCAACCGGCTCCTGGACGACTACAAGGACATTGACAAACACCAGTTGCGGGAGAATTTCAAGTACTTTCTGGAGCAGGTAATTCCTGTCGCCGAAGCATACGGCGTGAACCTGTGCGTGCATCCCGACGACCCTCCCTTCCCCGTTTTGGGACTGCCGCGAATCGTCACCTGCGAGGAAGACATCGACTGGTTTTTGAAGGCGGTAGACAGTCCGCACAACGGATTGACGTTCTGCGCCGGTTCGCTGAGCGCCGGCATCCACAACGATGTAGTCGCTCTGGCACGGAAGTTCGCTCACCGGACGCATTTCGTCCACCTGCGAAGCACGCACGTTTTCCCCAACGGCGATTTTGTAGAAGCGTCCCACCTGGAAGGACGCGGGCACCTGCTGGAGTTGATAAAAATATTCAAGGCGATGCCGCACCTCCCCATGCGGGTCGACCACGGTCCGCTGATGCTGACGGATATTGAAAAACCGTACAACCCCGGCTATTCGTTCCTCGGGCGGATGAAAGCGCTGGGCGAAGTATCGGGAATGATGGCGGCTGTGTAACGGATATTCAAAACCCCCGGAAGGATACCATGTCGAAACTCTATTTAATCCCCACCCCCATAGGCAACCTGGAAGATCTGACCTTCCGTGCCGTCCGGCTGTTGAAAGCCGTCGCGCTGATCCTTGCCGAAGATACACGGACGACGGGTTTCCTCTTGAAGCATTTTGAAATACAGAACCGGATGCAGCCCCATCACAAGTTCAACGAACACCAGACCACCGGGCAGATTGTTTCGCTCCTGAAAGCGGGAAAGGACATTGCGCTGGTTTCCGACGCCGGGACTCCCGGAATTTCCGACCCGGGATTCCTGCTGGTACGGGAATGTATCCGGCAGGGAATCGCCGTCGAATGTTTGCCCGGCGCCACGGCGTTCGTTCCGGCGCTGGTCGATTCGGGACTGCCCTCCGACCGCTTTTCCTTCGAAGGATTCCTGCCCCCGAAGAAGGGACGCCAATCCCGGTTGAAGGAGTTGGCGCTCGAAACCCGGACGCTGGTGATCTACGAATCGCCCCTCCGGATCGTGAAGACCCTGGCGCAATTAGCCGGATACCTGGGCGAAGACCGGCAGGCTTCGGCGTCGCGGGAACTGTCCAAACTGCACGAAGAAACCGTGCGGGGGTCGCTAAAAGAACTAATTTCTCACTTCACCGTGAACGAACCGCGGGGAGAATTTGTTTTGGTAATAGCCGGAAAAGAAAAAGAGAAAAAGAAATGTTTTACCTAATTAATTTAAATAATAAATCAATGAAAAAGACTGTTTTATTCTGTGTGGTGGTATTCGCTTTCGCGCTGGCTTCCTGCGTGAAAAATTCCTCCGAATACAAGAAACTTCAGGCGCAAAACGATTCGCTTGGCGTTGCCAATACTCAGGCAAATACCGAATTAGACCAGATTCTGAGCTTGCTCAACGAGATTGAAGACAATTTCAGAAGCATCAAATCGGCGGAAAATTACCTGTCCGTCCAGTCCGGCGAGCCGGGAGAATTAACCCCCTCCTCCCGCGAACGGATTCAAAGCAGTATGAAATTCGTGACGGAAACGCTGGATAAAAACCGGCAACAAATCGCCGACTTGGAAAAGAAATTGAATTCCTCGAAAATCAACTCTGCCCAATTATCGAAAACGCTGGAAAACCTGCGCAGCGAACTGGAAGAAAAAACAACCGCGCTGGTAGCCATGCGCGACGAGCTGGAAAAGAAAGATGTGCAGATTGCCGAACTGAGCGCAAATGTGACCAACTTGTCGAACGATGTGCAGGCGCTTGCCGCACAGTCCAGCGCGCAGCAAAGCACAATCTCGCAGCAGCAGGCGGAAATCAACCGCGTGTATTACTGCTTCGGGACATCGGGCGAATTGAAAAAGCAGAAAATCGTGGTGCGCGGGCAATTAGGCAGCGATTTCGACCGGAATTATTTTATCCCGGAAGATAAAACCTCGCTGAAAGTCATTCCTTTGTACGCCAAAAAGGGCAAACTTATTTCCAAGCACCCCGAAGGGTCTTACGAGTTTGTGAAAAATGCCGGCGAAGAGGAATTGCGCATTCTCGACTCCCGTAACTTCTGGAGTTTGACCAAATACCTGGTCATTCAGGTGGAAATGTAAGAAGGTATAAGCAAAATGTTTGTCCGGGGAGCGTGGGATTTAGCCTGTTGAAAGCGAAAAGTCCCGCGCTTCCTCTTTTTAACCGGTAATTTTGTTTAATTTTGCAACCCTATCAAACTATTTTTATGAGTAACATCAATTACGATTTAACAAAAGTGAAAGCCTTTCTCTTCGATGTGGATGGAGTGCTTTCGCCCGATTCCATCCCGCTGCATCCCTCCGGCGAACCCATGCGCGTGATCAACACGAAAGACGGGTATGCCATGCAACTGGCTGCAAAACAGGGATTCCAACTCGGAATCATCACGGGAGGCGACTCCGTCGCGGTGAGGAAACGCTTCGAAAGCCTTGGGTTTCGATACATCTACCTGAAAGCAAGATACAAGCTGGATGAATTTAACGACTTCCTTCAGAAAACCGGGCTGCGTCCGGAGGAGATTTGCTATGTCGGCGACGATATTCCGGATTACGAAATTATGGAACGGGTCGGCTTGCCCGCCTGCCCCGCGGACGCCGTTCCCGAAATCAAAGCGATCGCCAAATATATCTCGCACAAGGGCGGCGGACTGGGTGTCGGGCGCGACGTAATCGAACAGGTACTGAAGGCGCAGGGGAAATGGATGAAGTCGGACGCTTTCGGCTGGTAATAAAGGATTTTATGTTGGAACATTTAGCAAACTACCGGATTTTATTGGGCTCCAATTCGCCGCGGCGCCGGGAATTGTTGTCGGGATTGCACTTGGACTACGAAGTGAAAACCTTGCCGGACATAGAGGAAACGTATCCCTGCCATTTGCGCCGCGAAGCCATTCCGCTCTACCTCGCCGGACTGAAAGCCGATGCTTACCTGCCGTTTCTCACCGGCAACACCCTGCTGATAACTGCCGACACCATTGTCTGGTTGGACGGGAAAGTCTACGGCAAGCCGGCAGGGGCAAGCGAAGCAAGGCAAATGCTTGGTGCGCTGTCGGGCAGGACGCACGAAGTGATCACCGGCGTTTGCCTGACGACGCAGGAGAAACAAAAATCCTTCCACGCCATCTCTTCCGTCCGGTTTGCCGTCCTGGACAAAGCGGAAATTGATTATTATGTCGAAAAACACGCACCGTTCGACAAGGCAGGCGCGTACGGCGTGCAGGACTGGATCGGCTACATCGGCGTAGAAAGCCTGACCGGATCGTTCTACAACGTAATGGGTTTGCCGGTCCGGATGCTGTACCGGCACCTGAAAGAGTGGGAGAGATAACTCTCCAATGCCTGCTTTTGCTTTCCTTGAATGAATAATGCAGATATTATATCCCAGCCGCATTAAAATATAAAAGCGGCTGCGGCGGACACGCAGTGTCTTTTGTATTTTAAAGAGTACGGTGTATCTGCTTAGCTACGGCATAGGGACACTGCTTCCCCCAAAAAACAGTAGTTGCGCCCTTGTTTTTTAAAAAAATCTGCTTATTTTTGTGTGGAATTAACATCACAAAATAAAAACGCTTCAGGAATATGAGAAACGATAACCCGCAAGTTTTTTGCAATCCCCCCCGGACCGTATTTTTTAAATGGATTTTTACCCTGTGGGAGTCCCGCAAGCCATTTTTTAAATGGATTCTTACTTGCGGGAAACCCGGAAGTTACTTTTCGACCGAATTCTTTCTTCCGGGAAACCCGGAAGTTACTTTTCAACCGAATTCTTTCTTCCGGGAAACCCGGAAGTTACTTTTCGACCGAATTCTTTCTTCCGGGGAACTCCGGAAGCTACATTTCGACCGGATTCTTTCTTCCGGAGAACT
>JAIRSN010000138.1 GCA_031255425.1 Dysgonamonadaceae bacterium | reverse complement strand
AATATTAGTATGTTTTTCATCAAAAAGAGATTAATGATTATTCGAGTTGCGTATTATATCCGTTACAAAAGTAGAAATAATTTTATTATTATACAAAAGAGACGCCGTTTCTTTTATTTTTTAATGATGGAATAAGGTTGGTTTATATAAGGTATATCTGCGCTGCTACCGGGGAATCAGGGCAATTCCAAAAACGTATCGATCAGACCGGACGCCTCTTCGATGTAGTTCCCTTCCATATTGATCCAATGAATGGACTGATCTTTCCGGAACCACGTCATTTGTTTTTTTGCGAATTGTCCGATAGCCGTTTTGAGTTTCTCAAAGAAGTCGTCGTAGCCGGCGAACTCATTGTTAAGGTATTGTGCGATGAAGCGGTATTCCAGTCCATGATTGTAGAAGACTTCGTACGGGATGCCGGAAGCGAGCCCGGCTTTCACTTCGTCTATCATGTTTTCGGACAACCGGCTTTTCAGCCGTTCTTCGATCCGTTTCCTGACGACGGAAATGTCCCACGTGACGCCGATTTGTAGGGATTGATACAGCGGGTTTTTCGTTCTTGTCGCATTCAGGTTTTGTCCCAATAATAAAATTTCACACGCCCTGACCAATCTTTTTTTGTTGTTCGGGTCGATGTAAGCCGGTATTTCCGTTTCTTTTGCTTTGACAATGTGTAGCAATTCGTCGATAGTCATCGATTCCAATTGCGCTCTGACGCCGTAATCCGGTCCGGCGCCCACTAAATTATAGCCGTCCACAACCGCCCTCACATACAATCCGGTTCCGCCGACTAAAAACGGCAACTTGCCCCGACCCGTAATGTCTTCTATGGTTGAATAGACAAGGCTTTGATAGTCGGACAATGAAAAGTATTCGTCGATGTTCACTACATCCAAAAGGAAATGGGCGACCTCGGCTCTTTCCGACCCGGTGACTTTTCCCGAACATAGATCATAGCCTTTGAATATCTGCCGCGAATCGGCGGAGATAATCTCTCCCTTGTATTTTTTGGCCAATTCGATTGCCACGGAACTTTTTCCCGAAGCATTGGTGCCTACAACCGTGATTATTTTGGGTTTGATGGAAGTCATCGCGTATGTGTTGGGTATATGATACAAAATACACGGATAAAAGGAATCCGTGTATTTTGTGTCGTTCGGGAGGTTAGTCTTGCAACAGCAGCTCCAGAATCGTTACCGCTGCTGTTGCTACGGGCGAACCGGGTCCGAAGATGGCGGCAACGCCTGCCTTGTAAAGAAAATCGTAGTCCTGTGCCGGAATCACTCCGCCGGCAATGACGAGGATGTCTTCGCGTCCCAGCTTTTTCAGTTCTTCGATTACCTGCGGCACCAGCGTCTTGTGGCCGGCCGCCAGAGAGGATACGCCCAATACATGCACGTCGTTTTCTACGGCTTGCCGGGCGGCTTCTTCCGGCGTCTGGAACAGCGGTCCCATATCGACGTCGAAGCCACAGTCGGCATAACCGGTGGCGACTACTTTTGCGCCGCGGTCGTGACCGTCCTGTCCCATTTTAGCTACCATGATTCGCGGTTGACGTCCTTCCCGCTTCGCAAATTTGTCGGCAAGTTCGCATGCTTTCCTAAACATGTCGTCGCCTTTTGTTTCTGATGAATACACGCCTGAAATAGTTCTAATTATTGCTTTATATCTTCCGCATACTTTTTCGCAGGCATCGGAGATTTCGCCCAATGTTGCGCGGAGATGCGCGGCCTGAACCGCCAGATCCAACAAGTTTCCTTCCTTTGTTTCGGCACAACGGGTAATGGCCTCCAATGCTTTTTGTACGGCGGCGTTGTCCCGTTTGGATTTCAGTTCGTTCAGCCGCTCGATTTGTTGCTTCCTGACGGCGGTATTATCCACTTCCAGAATGTCGATGGGGTCTTCCTTTTCCAACCGGTATTTATTAATGCCGATAATCGTCTGGTTGCCGGAGTCGATGCGGGCTTGCGTCCGGGCGGCAGCCTCTTCGATGCGCATTTTCGGAATACCGGTTTCGATGGCTTTCGCCATTCCGCCCAGTTCCTGTATTTCCTGAATCAAAGCCCACGCTTTTTCGGCCAGTTCTTCGGTCAGTTTTTCCACATAATACGAACCCGCCCAAGGATCGATTTCCTTTGTGATGCAGGTTTCTTCCTGAATATAGATTTGCGTATTGCGGGCAATTCTCGCGGAGAAGTCGGTCGGGAGCGCAATCGCTTCATCCAACGCATTGGTATGCAGGGATTGGGTATGTCCCAATGCGGCAGCCATGGCTTCGACACAGGTGCGGCCTACGTTGTTGAACGGGTCTTGCTCGGTCAGCGACCAGCCGGACGTTTGGCAGTGCGTACGCAAGGCAAGCGATTTCGGGTTTTTAGCGCCGAAGCTCTTTACAATCTTCGCCCACAACAATCGCCCGGCGCGCATCTTGGCGATTTCCATGAAATGGTTCATCCCGATAGCCCAGAAGAAAGAGAGGCGCGGCGCGAAAGCATCGACGTCGATCCCGGCATTGATCCCGGCTTTCAGGTATTCCATTCCGTCGGCAAGCGTATAAGCCAGTTCGATGTCGGCGGTTGCCCCGGCTTCCTGCATGTGGTAGCCGGAGATAGAGATCGAATTGAATTTAGGCATCTTCCGGGAAGTATATTCGAAGATGTCGGCAATGATACGCATGGAAAATTCCGGGGGATAGATATAGGTGTTGCGCACCATAAATTCTTTCAGAATATCGTTTTGAATAGTCCCGGTCAGTTCTTCCAATTGGGCGCCCTGTTCCAGTCCGGCGTTGATGTAGAAAGCGAGGATAGGAAGTACCGCACCGTTCATGGTCATCGAAACCGACATATCTTTCAGGGGAATCCCGTCGAACAGGACTTTCATGTCTTCGAGCGAACAGATGGATACGCCGGCTTTGCCGACGTCGCCCACAACGCGCGGATGATCGGCGTCGTATCCCCTGTGCGTAGCGAGGTCGAACGCGACGGAAAGACCTTTCTGACCGGAAGCGAGGTTGCGCCGGTAGAAAGCGTTGGATTCTTCTGCCGTAGAGAATCCGGCGTATTGGCGGATTGTCCACGGACGCATGGCGTACATGCCCGAATAGGGACCGCGCAGGAAGGGCGGAATACCGGAAGCGTATTCGAGGTGTTCCATGCCTTCCAAATCATTTTTTGTATAGACCGGTTTCACCGGGATTTGTTCCGGCGTATTCCAAAGGGCCTGATTGTCGTCAACAACCGGAACTGCGGCTGCAAATCCGGCGGTTTCAATAGCTATTTTCTTAAAATCTATTTTCATGATGTCCTTTTATTTCTAACTTCTTATTTAACTCTTTCAACGTTTCCAGCACATTGCTTCGTACATTGATGAAGTGGGTGATTCCCTGTGCTTTCAGTTCGTCGGAACAGGCGGGAGCGCCTGCAATAATCAAGATTTCGCGGTCGCCGGTGAGCCGGTGCGCTTCCGGAGCAAAGACGGCATACTCATCGTCGCTCGAACAAAGGACGATAATCTCTGCCTGTGCTTCGCGAGCCGCTTTCACGCCCTGTTCCACCGTGTCGAATCCAAGGTTGTCGATGACTTTGTATCCGGCGCAAGCCAGAAAGTTGGACGAGAACTGTGAACGGGCTAAGCGCATCGCCAGGTTGCCGATGGTCAGCATAAAGGCTTTGACTTCCCTGCCCGAGCGTTCGGTTGTCAGGCGCAAGGCTTCGAATTGTTCGCCCAGCCGCTTGTTGTTCAACAGGACGGCGGGAGGTGCATCTGCAACGCAGGGACAAGTCGAACGGTCCGGCCTGCCTTGTATCGAATCGCTTTTCTTTTCCGTGAAGTTGGGGAACTGATTCGTTCCCAACAGTACCTCGCGGCGTTGCGCCAATGCCTTGAACCGCTTGTCGGCGCTTGCATTGACAGCCGCCTGGACGTCTCCGGTTTTCACTGATTCGTAGAAGCCTTTTTCTTCCGTCTCGAGGAACAGTTTCCACGCTTCTTTCGCAATCGAAGCGGTAAGTGTTTCAATATAATAAGAACCGCCGGAGGGGTCAACCACCTTATCGAAGTGACATTCTTCCTTCAACAGCAGTTGCTGGTTGCGGGCGATGCGTTCCGAGAAGTCGTCCGGCATCTTAAACGCTTGGTCGAAAGGAGTAATCAGCAACGAATC
>JAIRSN010000034.1 GCA_031255425.1 Dysgonamonadaceae bacterium | reverse complement strand
TGATGAATGCGGAGGCTCCTGCTGCCCTCCGACCCTGAAAGGGTCAATAACCCAGGCGGCGGACACGCAGTGTCTTTTATAATTTTAAAGGAGTACGGTGTATTTGCTACGCATAGGGAAACTGCTTCCCCAAAATATAAAAGCGGCTGCGCCGCCGTTTGCCACATACAATGGCAAGCGTAAAAACTTCTCCGGGACGGTTGCCACATACAGTGGCAAGCGTAAAAACTTCTTCAGGACGGTTGCCACATACAGTGGCAAGCGTAAAAACTTCTCCGGGACGATTGCCATATATAATGGCAATCGTAAAAACCTCATTTTCACCTAATTTTATAAACAAAACAACCTCAGTAGCCAACAGACATTATCCCCATATCCCAACCTCATTACCTCATTAAAGAAAGACAATACCGTCAACCTAAATCAGGAACAGGCGGCGGCGCCCAATGAGGTAATGAGGTAAGTTGTAATATCATATCTGCATTGCTACTGAGGTTGTTTTGTTTATAAAATTAGGTAGAAATGAGGTTTTGGGAGGCAGTTTCCCTATGCGTAGCAGATACACCGTACTCCTTTAAAATTATAAAAGCGGCTGCGCCGCCGGGGTCAAAAAAAAGAAGGCGCCCCTTTCGAGGGGCGCCTTCCCGGTAAAACGAATTATTTCCGCATTACCGGATAAACTTCAAGACCGCTTGTTTCCGGTCGCCATGCACAGCAACGATATATACCCCTCGCGGCAGCGTGCCGGTAGCGATGACGGCAGTCGTTCCCTGCGCAACCGACCGGCGCAAGATCCGCCCGTTGATGTCGAGCAGCGTGATTGCATCCCGGTCCTGCACGCCAAAGACGGTGACAAACCCGTTGCCGGAGGAAACAATACGCACCGGTTCGGCGTCAACGGCATCCATCCCCATGTCCGCTTTGATCCGAACCTTCGCCGGAACATACGTGTCGGCGGGAAGATAGGGCGGCGGAATAAGCATAAAAGAAGCCTCCGTAGCGTCTTCGTTTATCTCCCACGCCATCGGATCGTTCTCGAACACAACCGTTCCGCCGGCGCGCGTCGTACCCGTGACTTCGAGCTGCATCAGCGCCAGCCTGACATTGACGCGGGCTGCATCTGCCGCAGCAACTATATCGGCAACGTTGACCTCCGTGCTTACGATAAGGACTTCACCGGGCAACTGCAATTCGCCGCTAACCGGTTCATCTTCCGCCGTTCCGGTCCAGATCGCCAGCCGGTAACTCGGATATTCCGTGTTCAGGTAAAAGAACGGATAACTGTTCGAAGTGGAAACCATCACATAATAATCGCCCGCCGCCGGCGCCTTGAACAGGATGTGCGTGACACCGCCAAAATCCCAATCAATACTGTTGTCCGCCAGTTGCGAGTAAGTTCCGCCGGCTTCTTTTTGGAACACGCGCAGGGACGATTCGCTCTCGCCTTCGGGTTGGCGGTTGACGATATGCACTTCCTCGCCGGCGTTCAGCGTCAATTTATAGCCGTTGGCAAACAGGCGGGTGATGAAAAACGCGGGGTCGGTGACCAGTTCGGACGAGCCGGAGACGTAATAACCGGCATCGGTATAGGGCAAACCGGCGGAAGTGATGACCGGAAGCGCCGGATTGTCCATCAACCGGGCAACGGTGACGTCAACCGGACCGGCTTCCACAACGGGGCTGCCGGTCAGTTCGATCAAACATTCGGCATATTTATTATTCATATTAAAATATCCTAAATCGGTTATCGCCAAATAATAAACGCCGGCATCCAGCAAGACGGCATCGCCTTCGCCATAACCCCACGACTGACCCACCTGTTGCGTACGTTCTTCGTCCGTAAAGAGTTTAAGCCGGGGGTTCGAACCCTGTGTACTGTTGAATCCGGCGGCCATCGTAAGCCGTGTTTTTTCGGCGAGCGTCAACCGGTATTCTTTTTCGTACTCCGATGTTTGCGCGTTCCAATACGCATGGTAAGCGGGATCGAAATGCAGCCACGACAGGAACGGCAAGGTAATATCCTCATACGCAGGCGTTGTGCCCGGCGCATCGGTATGCGTCGCTTCCGGTTCTTCCAGCGTCAGTTTGAATATCACATCGTTTTTCGGGCTGTTGAAGAAGAACATCACATTGACGTCGGCATCCACATCCGACTGCCAGGTAAGCGTTCCGGTACCGGAAGCGCCATCGATATAAGGCATTGCCCCCCGGATATTGTCGGCGTAAATATCGCCGGTGTTCGGCGCCCGGAACAGGGACAGGGTCGGCTGAAGGGACGCCGCCCTGGTATAACATTCCATCACAAACTTGTAGATATGTCCCGCCTGCGCCGCGAAATGATAGGCGGCTACGTTTTGTGTTTCAATGCCGTAGTAACCCACATCGGTTATCACGTTTATAAGCGAAGCGTCGCCGCCGGTTTTGGTTTCACCGACAGCGATTGGTTCCGAAAAATCGAGCGTGGCATAACTCAAAGGGGCGTCGACGATCAGATGTCCGTCGACGGGCGTCGTGCCGTCGTACGCCCCGTTGTAATCGCCGATGGCTACATAATAGTCGCCGGCGCTCAGTTGGACAACCGCCCTGTCCCACGGATAAAATACTTTTACACTCTTCCATTCTTCCCGTTCGTAGATGTCTACGCGCCATTCACCGCCGGTATTTATCTCAATCATCCGGTTGTTTTCCAGATGCAAGGTGTAAAGTACGGACGTCATATCAAACAGGCTGTATGCGTTGCCTGGCGACAGGCTGAAATCCTGTTCGAAGGGAATGGACAAGGCCGCCGGCGCGTCAAGCGTTTTTATTTTGATGTCCAACTGCGCTTCCACCGCCGAATGCGTCGCCCAGAACGCATCCGCATCCATAAATATACCGTAAACGGCCAGGTAATAATCGCCGGCTTGGAGCAGCAGATCGCTCTTGGTTGCGTTCAGCTCTATGTTTTCCGTTATCAAATCCACTTCCACAAACGTCAGGTGTTCGCCCATTGCCGTTGGGTCGAAATCGCATCCGAAATTGACCAGCGCGTCTTCCGTCAACGTAAATTTGTAGAACAGGGTGTGATACGTATTCACTAACAGGAACGAATTGTCTTTCGTGATGCTTACGTCCTGTTTGGCGGGAAGCGAAAGGCCTGCCGCCGGAAGCACGCGCATATCGAGGGCGGCATCGAACGGCTCACCCCACGAATAATTAAGACTGCCGCTTTCGCTGATCAACAGGTAATATTCGCCGGCTTGGAACGGCCGCCACAGGGTGTAACCCCAAGCCACTTCCTGTTGCGCCTGCGGATCGGCATAAAGCGTAAAATCATTGTTGTAATTGTCGCTCTTCATACTCAGCAGCTCGCCCTGCGCCAATGTAAACTTGACGGGATAGCACAAAAGATGGGTTTCATTCCCATAATCATCCACTCGCACAATCGATACCAGGGCGGTATTTTCTTTGTCGAAACGGACGGTTCCGGACCATGAACTTAGCGTGCCAATATCATTCCAGGGGATGTCGGCCGCCACGGTTTTCATCGCGTTGCGTTGTACCGGTTGAACGGTCCGGTCTGCCCGCAGGGTTTGTTGCAGGGCGGATACGCTACTCATTTGTTGCAAAAATTGGCTGTTTCGGTTCTCTGCCGTCATGCTCACTGTGAACACCAGCAGTAAAAAAAAGATTGTTTTTTTCATTCGAATCTCATGATTTTATCTGCGCTTCCGGTTTGTTATCTCTGTTGGTTTTCCTGCAAAAAAGGCCGAAGCGCTATTAAACCTCTTTTGCAAAAAGTATTACAAAGTAAATAAAAAGGAATAATAATAACAAATCCCTGTTACTTCATTTAAACGAGAAGGCGGAGGCGCAGCCTCTTTTATATTTTGAGGCACAGCCTCTTTTATAATTTTAAAGGAGTACGGTGTACCTGCTACGCATAGGGGAACTGCTTCCCAAAAATATAAAAGCGGCTGCGCCGCCGTTTTCCACATACAATGGAAAGCTTAAAAACTTCTTCGGGACGTTTTCCAATATACTTGGAAAGCGTAAAAACTTCTCCGGGACGTTTTCCAATATACTTGGAAAGCGGCGGCGCAGCCGCTTTTAAACTTCCGGGTCACCTGGATAGCGGGAATATTAACATCGGGACGTTTGCCATTTTCCTTGAAAACGGCGGCGCAGCCGCTTTTATATTTTAAAGGAGTACGGTGTATTTGCTTGGCTACGTATAGACACACAGCCTCTTTAAAAATATAAAAGACACTGCGTGTCCGCCGCCAACCCTCCGGGTTGGCGGCGTAGCCGTGGGGGATATAAAAAAAAATCGTATATTTGCCGGAGAATTTCGCAAATATTATTTTGTTTATTAATATACCATGTAACATCCAAATTTATGAGCAATGTATATCAAATAGGAAGCGGCCGGTTAACCTTCGAGGTCATAGAGAAAATTATCAATAACAATTTAAAGCTGAATTTGTCGCCCGAGGCAATCGAGCGAATCCGGAAATGCCGCGATTATCTCGACAAAAAGATAGCGTCTTCGGAGGCGCCGATGTACGGCATCACCACCGGATTCGGGTCCTTGTGCAACAAGACCATCTCGCCGGACGAATTGAACCGGTTGCAGGAAAATTTAGTTAAATCACATGCATGCAGCGTGGGGGAAGAAATTCCGCCGGTCATCATCAAACTGATGATGCTGTTGAAAGCGCACGCCCTGTCGCTGGGCTACAGCGGGGTTCAGGTCATTACCGTTCAACGGATTCTGGACTTGTACAACAACGATGTGATGCCGATCGTGTACGACCGCGGTTCGTTGGGCGCATCGGGCGACCTGGCGCCGCTGGCAAACCTGTTCCTGCCGTTGATCGGAGCGGGAGACGTGTATTACCAGGGGAAAAAGCGGGAAGCGATGAGCGTCTTGCAGGAATTTGGGTGGAAACCGGTCAAGCTGAAGAGCAAAGAGGGCTTAGCGCTTTTGAACGGAACGCAATTCATGAGCGCCAACGGAGTTTATGCCATCATAAAAGCGCTGGAATTTACCAAAAAATCGGATCTGATCGCCAGCCTTTCGCTGGAAGCGTTCGACGGATTGATCGACCCCTTCATGGACTGTATCCAACAAATGCGTCCCCATCCCGGGCAAATCGACACGGCAAAAAGAATCCGCCAACTGCTTGAAGGAAGCGAACTGATTGTCCGGAAGAAAGAACATATCCAGGACCCCTACTCTTTCCGGTGTATTCCCCAGGTGCATGGCGCCACGAAAGATGCGATACGGTATGCGGCAGATGTCCTTTTAACCGAAATCAATTCCGTGACCGACAACCCGACGATTTTCCCGGATGAAGACAAGATTATCTCCGGGGGGAATTTTCACGGGCAACCGATGGCGATTGTCTTCGACTTTTTGGCCACGGCATTGGCGGAACTGGGAAATATTTCCGAGCGGCGGGTGGCTCAACTGATTATGGGCTTGCGGGGACTTCCCGAATTCCTGGTTGCCAATCCGGGAGTCAATTCCGGCTTTATGATTCCGCAATACGCAGCGGCATCGATGGTTAGCCAGAACAAGATGTACTGTTACGCCGCCTCCAGCGACTCCATTGTTTCGTCCAACGGGCAGGAAGACCATGTGAGTATGGGGGCGAATGGCGCAACCAAACTGTTCAAAATCCTGAACAACCTCGAATTGATTTACGCCGTCGAGTTGATGAATGCCGCCCAGGGACTGGATTTCCGGAAACCGGTCAAAACGTCGCCTTTGCTGGAAAACTTCCTGCACGAATACCGCAAGGAAGTTCCGTTTATCAAAGACGATATTATTATGTATAAGGAAATTCACAAGACCGTCGCTTTCCTCAACCGGATCTCTTTCGACTGGATCGATTAGGCATAAGCCGGAAAACAGGAAGGGGATGCGAAACGGCATCCCCTTCTTTTTTTCCGGCGTCCCGTTTAACGGAACCGGTATTTCACGCAATCAGTTCGAATCCGGTATAAGGAACCAGCGCCTTCGGAATCCGGATTCCTTCGGGGACCTGGTTATTTTCCAGCAATGCGGCGACGATGCGGGGCAAAGCCAGCGCACTGCCGTTCAGGGTGTGGCACAACTGTATTTTCTTGTCATCGCTGCGGTAACGGCACTTCAACCGGTTCGCCTGGTAGCTCTCGAAATTCGACACGGAACTGACTTCCAGCCAGCGCTGTTGAGCGGCGGAATAGACTTCAAAATCGAAAGTCAACGCAGAAGTGAAGCTCATGTCACCGCCGCAAAGACGGAGAATCCGCCAGGGCAGTTCCAGCTTTTCCACCAGCGACTGAACGTAACAGACCATCTCTTGCAGCGATTCGTAGGAGTGTCCGGGCTTGTCGATGCGCACAATTTCCACCTTGTCGAACTGGTGCAACCGGTTCAACCCGCGCACGTCCTTTCCGTAAGAGCCTGCCTCACGGCGAAAACAAGCCGAATACGCCGTATTTTTAACCGGCAAATCTTTTTCCTCCAATATCACATCGCGGTAAATATTCGTCACCGGAACCTCGGCAGTCGGAATCAGATACAATTCGTCCGAATGGCAATAATACATCTGTCCTTCTTTGTCCGGCAGATTGCCCGTGCCGTATCCCGAATCCGCATTGACCAGGTAAGGCGGTTGGATTTCGATGTAACCGGCGTCGCGGGCGTTATCCAGAAAGAAATTGATCAACGCGCGTTGCAGGCGGGCGCCTTGCTGCTTATAAACCGGAAAGCCGGCGCCGGCGATTTTAACGCCCAACTCAAAGTCAATCAAGTCGTATTTTTTAGCTAAATCCCAATGAGGAAGTGCATTTTCGGGCAATTCGGGGAATGTTCCCCCTGTTTTTTCAATCACATTGTCTTCCGCATGTTTCCCTGCCGGAACGTGTTCGGAAGGGAGATTCGGAATTTGGCAAAGCAGTTCGGTTAACTTTTTCTCAGCCGCTTTCATACCGGCTTCCAGTTGTTTGTTTCCCTCTTTCATAGCCGCCACTTCCCGGCGAGCCGCTTCCGCAGCGCCGCTGTTTCCTTCTTTCATCCATTGTCCTATGGATTTCGACAACCGGTTCAATTCAGACAGGTTTTTGTCCAATACTTGTTGGGACGTTTTCCGTTTGCTGTCCGTATCAATCACTTGTTCGATAATCTCTTTCGCATCGAAATGTTTTTTTGCCAATCGGTCGATCACCTCTTGAGCGTTCTCTGTAATGAGTTTAAGCGTGAGCATCGTTTTGATATTAAATTAAAAATGATACAAAAATAATAAATATTTTAGAAGGTAAAACTAAAAAGGCGTCCAAACGGAACGCCTTTTCCAAAACTTTCTATGCAACAGGAAAGAAAATCAAGCCGGAGAAACGAAAGGTTCTACCGAAACATAAGACCTGTCGTTCCTTTTTTTCCTGAACACCACTTTTCCTCCGACAAGCGCATACAACGTATGGTCTCTACCGATACCGACGTTTTCGCCCGGATGATGTTGGGTGCCTCTCTGACGAATAATAATGTTCCCTGCTTTGCAGGTTTCGCCGCCGAAAATTTTAACGCCTAAGCGTTTACTATGTGATTCGCGTCCGTTTTTCGAACTACCAACTCCTTTTTTATGTGCCATTTTTCTAAGATTTTTACCAATTAAACTTGAATATCTTTGATCTCAATTTGGGAAAACTGTTGCCGGTGACCGTTTAGTTTCCGGTATCCTTTTCTTCTTCTTTTGTGGAAGATCAACACTTTTTCTCCTTTCACCAACGGGTTAATGATTTCGGCCACTACCTTAGCGCCTTTCACGAGGGGAGTTCCCACCGTTACATTTCCTTCGTTTTCGATTAACAGAACTTTGTCAAATTCTACCTGAGCGCCTGCTTCACCATCCATGTGATGAACATACAATTTCTGATCTTTTTCAACTTTAAATTGTTGACCTTGAATATCTACAATTACGTACATCTGTTTTTATAATTTTACAGGTTATTTCCGGGGGTGGAAAGAATTCTTTTCTCTCGCTTGATCTACCCTTTAAGAATATTAGCCCGCAAAAGTAATGTTTTGTTTTGAGATTCGCAAATATTTGCAAGCCGGATTCGGTGCTAACGCTCCCTTTTGGGCAACGGTAGCGGATACGGAAGCCGTTTTCCGCTACTCTTTTCTTTCAATATGTTGATACCCTATCGGGTTCCGCGGTTTATCGGCTTTCCTCTTTTGCTCTGCCAATTCCGTGAATGCTTGGTATATCTCGTTAAATTGCAGGTTTGTTTCCAGCATGAAATTATCCAATTGCTGTTTCAGTTCGGCATAGCCAAGGGCGTACTGGCGTAATGCGACGAAAGCGCGGACAATCGAAATATTGGTGTCAATCGCTTTTTTGCTTTTCAATACGCTTGATAGCATGGTCACTCCATGTTCCGAAAACGCATAAGGTAAATACCGAGTACCGCCCCAACTTGAGGTCACAAATTGTGACCTCAAGTCTGCAAGTTCTTTATTTGTAAGCTGAAACATAAAATCGAAAGGGAAGCGTTCGATGTTACGCTTCACGGCTTGATTAAGCACTTTCGTTTCCACCTGATACATTTCCGCTAAATCAAAATCCAGCATAACCTTGTATCCCCGTATCTCATAAATCTTGTTTTGAATCGCCGGCAGGTCTATATTTTGGGCAATCACCGGCGATATACTTTGAATAACTTGGGTTTTCATCTTTTCTTTATTTCTATCTACTTAATAAAATGGCTACTCCCAATTCACCGAAAGCGAAGGAAGCCTGTTTTGTTTTACCTCCCCGGCGTTTGTTCAAGGTCGCGAATTGCGTCCTTGAAATTTCTCTCCTCTTTGGCAAGTTCAAACATAAAAATATCTCTTTTCCTTATTTCTCTCTGCTTTATGATTTTCCTTACAGTCATTTTTC
>JAIRSN010000031.1 GCA_031255425.1 Dysgonamonadaceae bacterium | reverse complement strand
AGCTCTTATAAGCCGTTCATAAGAACTGACCGGGCATTAATTAGCGCTAATGAAAAATTCATTAGCGCTAACACAACATCAGTAATAAACGGTCAGAGATTAATCATCATCGTCCAACGCTTCCTTCACCCTTACAAAACATTCGGAAGCGCTTTCGGCACATTCAAGTGCGCAGTCGTAACATTCTTTGGAGCCGGTGATCCGGTCGAGCGCCGTAGAGAAGACCCGGTGAGCGTGTACGAATCCCGCATAATCAATTTCAAGTTCCTCGCAAGCGATCCGGTGACTGCCGCAGGAGCTGATGAAACCGGCACAAGCGTCTGAAAACAGGTGGCAGTCGTGTGCATAATCGGCGTCTGCCTTCGAGAACTTGGCAAACGTATCCTGCGACTTCTGCAACGCCCGCGCGAATGCCCCGTAGGCATTGGCGGCGTTCTCGTCGATTCCTTTGAGGTTGTCACTTTCTTCGCTGAATCTTTTGGCGGCGAGCAGAAATTCTTCCCGCGTGTCGGTAAACCGCTCATAGTCGCTTGTTAAATTCACGTAAGTACTTCTGAAACGACCGTAAACGGCTGTTATACTTTCTTTTTCGATCGTCTCCTTTTTCTCTTTCGGTCTGAATAATTTAAAAAAGTCTCCCATAACTCTAATATTTTTTGTAAAAGTACATATTATTTTTATAAAAACAATCAAAAAACAGTATCTTTGTACCCAATTGTATTTTTTTTAGCAAATTTATTTCTATCAATTCATCATTTTATGAAAATATCTCATTGGTTTTTGCCCTTTGTTCTTATTTCCGTGTGGTTTGTTTCCTGTAATAAGGAAGAAGGTCCGGGAGGCTCCTCTTCGCTGGAAGGATATGTTTATCAAATAGAGCATTACGACGATAATTACTCGTTCCGTACCGACACGTTTCCCGCTGTAAACGAAGGAGTGTACCTCGTTTTCGGCGACCACGACGGTTACTTCGGCGAGGATGTCGACACGGACGGAAACGGACTCTATCGTTTTGATTACCTGAGAAAAGGAAATTACCGCGTCTATGCCTTTTCCGGCTTTGCCGACGGGCGGAAAACAGCCGTCGTCCGGAAAGTGAACGTGAGCGGCGGACTCAACCGGGCGGATACGATTTTTATCCACACCGGCAAAGCCAACGGAACGGCTATGGTAAAAGGTTCTGTAAGCGCACGTTATTATCACAATGGCGCCTACCGCGACCAGGGACCGGGCACCGGTATGCGTGCCTACATCCGCTATGCCGGCGAGGATGCCTTCTTTAATGATACGCGGGTCGGCGGCGGCGTCTTCGTTTTCCAGAAACTGCTTCCGGGCGACTACGAAGTGGCTGTGGAATCGGAAAATCCGGCGACCGAAAAAGTAGAACTCATCACCAAGTCCATCAAAATAACAGAAACAGGAATTATTTATGAATTACCGGAAACGTTTGAAGTAAGCGTTGCCGTTTAATCGCTTTGAAAAAAATGAAAAAGTATGCACTTATTGTAGTTGTAGCGCTGCTCGTCGGCGCCTACCTGATCCGCAGTACCGCCCAGGAACCGCCACAGGGACCGCCGCCCGCCGCATCGCAGGCGCAAACGCCTTTCCTGACGCCGGAAGAGAAACGCGCCTTGCGCAAAAATTTGGTTGTGCGGGAAATGAATGCCGATGCAAAAGGAAAACGGAAATGGATGGACCACCTTACCGTGTGGGACGAAAACGGGTTCAAACTGGAAGAAATCGAATACGCCGTCTACGGGCAACGCGAACGGGTGACCTTCGAATACGACGAAACCGGCAAATGTATCCGCGAAAACGTATACAATGATAAAAACCGGCTCTACCGGATCCGCCGCTACGAATACCTCCCGAACGGAAGAAAGAAAGTCCAGTACAATTACAATCCCGACGGGAAACTGTATTCAACCAAAATATATGAATATTCCTATAAATGACATCGAGGCGTTGCTGGCGGAAATGCGGCCGGTTACGCTGGCGGAAATGAAAGACATTCACCTGATGGACCGGGTGGATTTCAAATACGTGACCTCCGCCGCCCTCCTGCCGCCGCTGCTGAAAGAGATGGCGTCGTATTTCAAAATACAGGTCAACAACGGGAAACGAATCGCGCCCTACACAACGCAATACCTCGACACCGCCGACCTGAAAACATTCGTCATCCATCAAAACGGGCGGCTGAACCGGCAGAAAATACGCATCCGCACCTACGTCGACTCGGCGATTTCTTTCCTCGAAATAAAAAACAAGAACAACAAGGGGCGGACCAGCAAGATACGGATCCCGGTCCACCGTCCCGCCATCGACACGGTCGCCGACCTGGAGGGCAAAGACCGGCAATTCATCACGGAGAACTCCCTTTTCGACAGCGCCGAGCTGAAACCCTCCCTGGGAAACACTTTCGACCGGATTACTTTCGTCAACAACAAGTCCACCGAGCGGGTGACAATCGACCTCAACCTCTCGTTCCGGAACTATAACACGGAAGAAACCCTGAAAATGAACGGCATCGTTGTCCTCGAACTCAAACAGGCAGGCAGGCAGGCGTCCGATTTCCGGGAGATCCTTTCCCGCCTGCGGATTAAGGAACTTTCGTTCAGCAAATATTGCATGGGAACGGTGCTTACCGACCCGAACATAAAATACAACCGTTTCAAAAAGAAATGGATAACAATAAACAAAATAACATTATAACTCATGATTCAATCTGATTACGATCCTCAAATTGCGGCGGAACATGCCGTCGAGTTGGCAGAGAAAGGACTCACCTTTATGGGAGTCGATGTTTTTGATGCGGCAAATTTCTGGCTGCTCCTGTTGCGTTTTACATTCAACTTGCTTGTCTGTTGGATTATCATTCAATTTTTCTATTACCAGAAAAGCAAGCGGCGGGATTATTATTTCACCTTTATGCTGTTTAGTGTGACGATATTCCTTTTGCTGTTCCTTTTGCAAAGCATTCCGATGCAAATCGGGTTTGCCCTGGGGCTTTTTGCCATCTTCGGGATGATTCGTTACCGGACGGAAACGGTGCAGATTCGCGAGATGACCTATTTGTTTATTGTCATCGGCATTTCGGTCATCAACGGTTTGGCGATGGATGTGCCGCTGGTTTCGGTGGTCGTTGCCAACTTCCTTTTCATCCTGATTATCCGGATTTTGGAAAGCAATAAGTTCCTCCGGCACACTTCGACGAAGATTATCCTTTACGAAAAAATAGCGCTGGTTAAGCCGGAGAAATACGGCGAGCTGTATGCCGACCTGAAAGAACGCACCGGGCTGAACATCACCAAAGTGGAGGTCGGACACATTGATTTCCTGCGCGACGTGGCCTTTTTGAAGGTCTACTACAAGGCGGATTCCAACGAAATCAATACGATAGACAACATCACGCGGTTTTTCTAACCTCAACGTATGATAAACAGGATAAAGCAGTTGACCATTCTTCTTCTGATCGCCCTGCCGGCGGCGGCGCAGGGCGAGCGGAGTACCGGCTACGGCGCTTCAATGGCGGTGGAAGTGTCGAAAGACATCGGGCGGTTTTTCAGTGTGAGTGCGGAAGAAGAGCTTCGGCTGATCAGCCGGCCGAACGGCTTCGAGCGGAACGTAACCTCTTTCGGGCTGGATTATGCCGTCTTCGACCGGCGGTTGAAGTTCGGGCTTTATTACGCTTTTATTTACTTGTACAACAACGACCAACTCTATGAGCCGCGGCACCGTTCGTATTTCAACATCTCTTACAAGGAGACCTGCGAGCCTTTTACTTTTTCGTGGCGCGGGCGGGTACAAGGCACCACCCGCGACGAGTGCCGGGGACGCTACAAGACCAATCCCAAGTATGGGATGAAAAACCGGCTTCAGGTGGAGTATACCCTGTGGGGTTCGCCGTGGAAGCCGTTCGTTTCCTGCGACCTGTCTAACGACTTGAACAACCCGGCGGGCAACGCCTTGACCCGGTTCCGTTACCAGGGCGGCGTCACATGGCGCCTGAACCGCACCGATTACCTTGAGTTTTTCGGCCGTTACGATCAATATACCGATGCGAGGGAAGAGAATGTGCTGTCGCTCGGCGTGAAATGCACCGTGAAACTGCTGTGACCCGGCTGTCCCGGGATATAACAACCTCAGTAGGGACAAGCAGATATAATCTATATCCCAACCTCATTACCTCATTAAAATTATAAAAATGGCTACGCCGCCGGAGTTCTCCGGAAGAAAGAATTCAGTCGAAAAGTAACTTCCGCAGT
>JAIRSN010000216.1 GCA_031255425.1 Dysgonamonadaceae bacterium | reverse complement strand
CGAGTTGCGAAAGTGTGAAAACTTTTGCGGGAGATTTTCGCCAACTTGCGCTTTTGGCATCGCAGCCGTTTTTATATTATATATAGGTATAGGATGATGATAATCCGCAGCCACTGCGACCCAGGGCATTCGCCCTGGGGAACAACATAGGGTATTATTCAACCCTGCGGGTTGTATGGAGAGGTTTGGGTTCTTCTACCCCGGGTTTGCATCCGGGGTTACTCATATTCGACCCTCCGGGTCGGAGGCGGACACTGCGTGTCCGGCTGAAATATATGTTAAAACACATTCACCCCACCCATTTAATATATTTTTAATACGCAAGTAATACGGAATATCCGGAAAATTTAATATCCGGACAATATCTTTGTTTTCATAATTTTATTCATCTTAAATTTGAATTCTTATGAACGTTTTTTTACTGAGATTATCGCTATTTATTTGTTTATGCTGCACCGTATCGTCTGTTTATGCGGCAAAAGATCTTTATCTCTCGGCAACGGGAGACGACAGTAACAACGGTTTGACCCCGGAAACGGCGGTGAAAACTTTGGGCAAAATCCACACCTTAATCGGCGTAGGAGATATTATCCATGTAAAAGGAATGATCGACATTTCGCAGGAAGTCAAAGGTGGGGCAAATGAGGAGGGAACCAATCTGTATCAGCCGGGCGGACTGCACTACGGCGGGTTCTTCTTCAAGGCAGGTCTCTGGCACAATTCGAAAATGATTGGAACAGACCCCGAAACCGACGGTTTCGACGCGAAAGGCGAAAGCCGCATTTTCCGCATCGACGGTGGAACACATTCCTTCGAAAATCTGCTTTTTACCGGAGGCGCCGACGTGGTGGACGACGGTGGCAGCGGGCTGTGGATGCGCAGTTCCACTTGCACATTTACCAATTGCCGGTTTGTAGGTAACCGCCCGGTGCCGGACGAACTCGACCCCACCAGATTTGTAAATACCAACGGTCAGGGGGGCGCGGCAATGATTACCAATGCCACCACAACATTCCGCAATTGTTATTTTGCCGAAAATGCCAATACCCGCGGCGGCGCATTGTTTATCATCGGCGGAACCGTCAATCTGGAGGGCTGTATATTTGAAAATCACGACCTGTCGACGATTGCCGGCTCCGAAGGCGGCGCAATCTATACCTGGACGATAAATAACCCCATCCTGAATATCGACCGTTGTGTTTTCAGAAACAACACCGCAAGCTCAAACGGCGGTGCCATCGATATGAACAACCGTACCAACCGGGAAAATAACTTCACCGTGATGAAGATCGTCAACAGTGCGTTCTTCAAAAACGAAGCCTTTAATAACGGCGGCGCGTTTTACTACAACAACACCCGGACCGGTACCGCCGACACCATTCTGATTGCCAATACGAGCTTTTTCGGCAATACAGCCGAGCGATCCGGCGGCGCAATCTTTTTGGGCGCCACCCAACCCAACAGTTTGTTTTCGCTGGTCAACAGCAGCCTGATCAGTAATTATACCCGCGGAAACGGCGGCTTTGGCGCAGGAATGGCGCTAAACGGAAATACCGCCGATATGTTGAAACGAATCTACAATGCGATTTTCGACAAAAACCAATCCATCTCGCAGGGCATATATTCCGACTTGCGGTTCTTTGCCGAACCCACTCAAAACGACAAAGGCGAGAAAGAAGTGTTTATCACCCATACATTTATCGGCACGGCACTGGATGGCAACGGCGTTACCGGTTCGTTCCTCACCGCCGACGCTTACCCCGGAAACAACATCAATTACAGTCCGGCGCTATTACAGGGCGAAACACTGGTCTGCGACTACGTCAACGCTGCCGGAATCGACGACGATCCCGAATTTTATCTTATGCAGGAAGATTTCGACGTGTTTGCCATTCCCCTGAAAGAGGATGCGCCCGCCCGGCTATTCGGCGACGCCGCCTGCCTGACGCAATTCGACATCCTGAAAACCGACCAGTTGGGCAAAGCGCGTGTTATTTCGGGAAATGCCTGTGTTGCCGGCGCTACCGAAGTCACCATCGAAGAAACGGAAGCAGTCGCCTTCGACACTTATCCGCTTATCGATCTGCCGAACGGAATAAAAGAGGTTGCGTTCAGTCGTCCGGAAAATGAATTTATCGTCGCCAACGAGGTGGTTTCGCTAAAAAATACCGCATTGAAAAACACGGAACTGATTCTTTATTCCATTACCGGGAATACGGTTAAAACGGGAAAAGGGACGCTTTCGATTGCCGGCCTGCCCAAGGGTGTGTACATCGTGAAAGCATTTGCCGGCGGCAAAAATCCGGTTCAAAAAATATCGAAATAAGAACACGTATGAAAATGCCATTGAAAACACACAACCATCATTTGCTGCTGTCGAAGATAAAATGTTTGATTTGTTTGTTCCTGTTGGGTACGCAAATGCTTTTCTCCCAAAATCAGACGGAAAAAGTTTCGGGTTGGGTTGTCGACGAACAGGGCGAAAGCATTACCGGGGCATCCGTCGCAGTGGTCGGCTCGTCGCGCGGAACCATTACCGATTTGGAGGGAAAATTCGTTCTGGATGCGCCGGAAAATGCGATCCTCCGCATCAGCTTTTTGGGTTACGTTACCCAAAACGTCCGGGTATCTCCGGAATTGAAAATCAGAATGAAAGAAGATGTTCAAACGCTCAACGAGGTAGTGATCACCGCTATGGGAATCACGCGCGAGGCTAAATCCCTTTCGTATGCCCGCGAAAGTGTCGATACCGAGTCCATGCGCGACAGCCGGGGGACGAGCCTTTCCGATATGCTTTCGGGGAAAGTGGCAGGCATGCAGGTTACGCCCGGCGGCCCGCTGGCTTCGACCCGCATCATTATGCGCGGCAACAATTCCATCACGGGCAACAATCAACCGCTTTTCGTCGTCGACGGCGTTCCGTTGGTGAACCCTTCGGGCGAATCGGACGATTTGGATTTCGGAAACATTGCCAACAGTATCAATCCCGATGAAATCGAAAGCATCGAAGTGCTGAAAGGCGCCAATGCTTCGGCGCTCTATGGTTCCGATGCCGCCAACGGCGTGGTGTTGATTACGACTAAGAAAGCCCGGGCAAAGAAAGGCTTGGGCATTTCTTACGGACTGAACACCATGTTCAGTTATCTTTATAATTTTCCGACGTATCAAAACATTTACGGTTCGGGACAGAACAACCGCTTTCAGGGCGGTTACAACTATTACGGCGCCACCGGAAACGGCGTGGTGTACAATCCGGACTTGCCTTACGGGATTCATTCCTACAATATGTTTCCGAAGGATCCTTCCTGGGGGATGCCGATGCTGGGTTTCGACATCGTGGGGCGCAACGACGAAGTGCGTCCCTACGCCCCTTCGCCCGGCACCATTCAGGATATGTATCAGACAAGCCTGATGACTACCCATTCGCTCGCAGTCGATAAGGTATTGAGTGGTCTGGCGATGCGTTTTTCCTATACGAATATTCACGGAGATGATATTTTGGAGAATTTCAACAAGCTGAACCGGAATGTTTTCAACCTGCGTACAACCGCCAATTTGACCCGGTTTCTGGATTTGGATATGAACGTTCGCTACACAAACGAAAACGTGGATAACCGCGGCTTCAGAAACAATTCGAACCGCAATCCCCTGAATGTAATAAACGGCTTGCCGCGCGACGCTACGCTGGAGGAACTGATTCCCTGGAAAAAACCCGACGGTACACCTTATACCCGCAATTCGAGCGCAATAAATCCCTACTGGCTGCTCAACGAAACGTCCAATGCCGACGAAAATCATTGGATTACAGCGAATGCAACCTTGACTTTCAAGCTGAGCAAACTGTTTTCACTCCGCCTGAAAGGTGCCACCGATGTGAATACGGCAAGCAATTGGAATTTCAACAATTACTATTCGCCTTTCGATATAGACGGCTACTACCAAACCGGCAGCAACCTGAACAAGAATCATAATTTCGACGCTTTGTTTTCCTGCAACCAACGCTTTAAAAACAATATTACCCTGGGCGGAAATGTGGGCGTCTGGACGCAAATGATTCGCCGTTACGGAAAAATGTCGAGGGTAAACGTATTGGCTGAGCCGGACAAAAAAACATTGGCCAACAATGCGGGAACAATGATTTCGTCCGAAAGCTACAACGGGAAAGACAAACAGGCTATCTTCGGGATGGGGAGTTTCGGCTACAAGGACTGGCTGTACATCGATGCCACGGCTCGCAACGAATGGTCGAGTGCGTTGCCGGTGAACAACAACTCCTATTTTTATTATTCGGCGGGAACGGCAATTGTTTTGTCCGATTTGTTGGAAGTCAATAAGAAAATCCTTTCGTTTGCCAAGTTACGGGCTTCGTATGCACAAGTGGGAAACGATACCGGTTTCGATAATCTGTACAACGGATATTATTATGCCGGAACTTACCTCGGCAATTCGATGTTTTACGGCGAATCCGACCGCCGGAATCCGAATCTTAAACCCGAAAGCACCCGCTCAACGGAATTGGGCGCCGACTTGCACTTTTGGGACAATCGCATTTCACTCGACTTTACGTACTACGATAAAACGACCCGGGACCAGATTATCCGCGCCGATGTTTCACCCGTCAGCGGTTATGCTTCGCGATGGATCAATGCCGGCGAAATGCGCAACTGGGGTACGGAAGTCGTGTTCGGTATCACGCCTTTGAAGCTAACGGATTTCACCTGGACGTCTACCGTCAACTGGGCGAAAAACAATTCGGAAGTGGTATCGTTAACCGGTGGCATGGAGCGTTTCCTTCTGGGAACGGGAACCTACGTCCAACTGTATGCGCAGGTGGGAAAACCCTACGGCGTATTCTACGGCAATGATTACCGCCGCGACGACGAAGGACATATCCTGGTTGATTTGTCCGGAATCCCGATGGCAAACGAAGACCGGTATCTGGGGGAAACGCAACCCGAATGGCTGGGCGGCTGGAAAAATACCTTCCGGATTCACAACATAGACATCAACGTGATGCTCGACTTTCAGAAAGGCGGTTTGGTCTGGTCGAATACGGCTTTCAGGGGAGGAATCAACGGCACGACCGTGCAGTCGCTCGAAGGACGCTACGAAGATTTCTTTTCGGAGGTGATTCTGGGCGAAACCGACGAAGAACGCAAAGGCATTATGAATCCCGGAAATACGGTGAAACAGGGAGCCGACAATTATGCGAATCATGTCCTTTACCTCGATGCCCGGCAGAAAGGAGTCCATATTCCGAACGCCGTTTACGATCCGAGCATCGAATACTGGGGTGGACAACCGAGTATCGCCTGGTGTCCGCCGACCAATTACTGGACGCACAGCAACAACACAAGCGCCATGCGTTATATTTACGATGCTTCGTACATTAAACTGCGCGAAATAAGTGTCGGATATAACTTGCCTAAGAAATGGCTGGCAAAGACGCTGTTTACGGGAGTGAAACTCTCGCTCACAGGCAGAAACGTTGCCGTCATTTACCAGAACACTCCCAAGGGCGTTGATCCGCAGGCAACGCGAACCGCGGGCAACGCGCAAGGATTTGAAATGGGATTTGCTCTTCCCCAGGCTTATTGGGGAGGCGATTTAAAGATTGAATTTTAAGACACAGACCGAATAAAAAAAGATGATAATGAAAAACGCATTTTACTTTTTGCTTTTTACCTGTTGTATTTGGAGTTGTACGGATAATTTTGAAGAAATCAACAGCAATCCGAATAAACTTTACAATACTGATTTCAAATATATTTTTCCCGGAACGGTTTACAAAACCTTGAAGTTGTATGGGGATTTGAACTACAATTATTTCCTGAACAATTCGCGTTTGGTAACCGTTCAATACATCTCCGGTCCGTCCGAAAACACCTCCGATACGTATTACCGGCAGGCTTACATCGACATTTTGCACGATTTACAGTCAATCGAGAATGAATATACGGAAAAAGACGGTTATCAAAACCGGTTGGCAATGGTTAAAACCTGGAAAGCCTACGTCTATTACCTTATGGTTTCCCTGTATGGTCCCATTCCGATGAGCGATGCCCTGCTCGGACCGGAAGAAAACCGGTCGGGTTTCCGCTACGACACCGAACAGCAGGTTTATACGCAAATTCTTGCACTGCTGAAAGATGCGGGCGACCTGTACCAACCCGCTTCGCCGTACATAGCTACCGATCGCCTGTCGCCCGATTATGTTTTCAACCGGACGCAAAGCGAGATAACCCATTGGCAAAAGTTTACCAACACCCTGCGCTTAAATATCGCGTTACAGGTGCAAAACTTCTTGCCCGAACTTGCGCAACAGCATGCCGAAGCAGTTATGCAGCACGAAGAGTTGCTCCTTTCCGGAAACGAGGACAATGTATCACCGCATTTCGGAACCGATAAAACCTACGATGTGTCGTATTATTACAACCGTTTCCTGAGAGGCATTGAAACCGAGGGCACATGGAACAGCTATGTTTACCCTTCGTTGAGCGAATATTTTGCGCTTTACCTGTTCTCTTACAAGGACCCGCGCATCGAATCGTGGTTTACCAAATCAAACGAAGGCGCTTCGGCTTCGGATTTGCCTTACCTCTTTACCGATACGATTACCCGCGAACACCATTGTGTAAACACAGGCGCCGACAGATGCCCGGATTACGCAACGCACCGGGAGGATGGCTTCAACGCCTATCGCCGCGATTCGGTTCTTGTCAACTACAGTATTTTGTATCTGCCGATTACCGAAAGCCAGCGTTTGCCGACCGATTGGGAAGTAGCGATTATCCCCGGAACGGCGGCCACGCGCTATACCGACCCGCTTTATGCAAGTTCGCGGTTTCAGGTTTCGCGTGTAAAGCTGGATTTTATGAAAACCGATGCCCCCGTTGTTCTGCTCAGTTATGCCGATGCCTGTTTCCTGAAAGCCGAAGCAAAAATCAAATACGGTTTGGGAAGCCGGTCGGCAGCGGAATATTACGAGGAAGGTATTCGAGCCTCATTTGCACAATACGGAATAAGTAACAAAGCCGGCGATTACCTCTCTCAGGATGGAATCAAATGGAATACCGACGGATACGGCTATCACGACAAAATGGGATTCTACAATGCCGATATTCACGGCGCCGGAAGCGATGACAATCATTTGGAACAGATTTATAAGCAGCGAACGTTCGGTAGCTTCTTCAATGGCTTGGAAGGCTGGAACCTGGAGCGCAGGGCGCGTGCATTCCGCTGGCCTCCGGTTTTCAATTCCAATATGAGCGTTGAGGGAATGGTCAGCACGATGTACTCTTTCGGGCGGGAACGGTTGAATTATCCTTTGGTGGAAATGACTCGCAATGCGGAAGAATATTACAAGGCGATTCAGTTGTTGCAGGCGGCGAGTCCGCAGGGCAATGCTTCGGCACGCTGGGGAGATAATACGGTTACCGCTTTGGCATTCACGAAGATCGACCCCGAAAAGGCTACCGCTGCCGGCAAGTACGGCGGACACCGGCAAATTGCCTATCATGCGCATTATTTCTGCCACTATTGGGGAACTACCTACGAAGAACTCTTGGAGAAGGCAAAAGCAATGACCGGTGAAACCAATGCCACCCGTGCGTTGACAAAGGCATTCAATTACAAATTCGTCTCGCGACTGAATACTTACTACTGGCAGGAACCTCCCGTAACACCGGAAGATTCCGAAGAATAAAAATTTTTAATACACCCACAAATGAAAAGTAAATACAATATCATTCTATTGCTTTTAAGCGGATTACTGGCTGCCTGTACCGAAGAAAGCGGGCCCAACATCGATGATTATCCCTTGAATTATCCCATTGAAGAAATTCCCGTGCAATCCGATATTCCGGTCGGTATCTATCTTTACAATCCGACTTCGGCGCTGTCCAACGAAGCTGTCTGGACTCGCCTGACCGAGCCTCACGATGAAGCCGCCGGTAAAGTAGGACCGAATATCGAGCCGGTTTTGGGACAGTATTCCCTGGGCGTAGACGAAACCGGTGCGCAGAACCTGCAAACGTTGTTTGACTGGTGCAAGGATGCGCGGATTGATTTTATGGTTACCCCCGGATTCAAAGAACATGCCAACGCATTGTATCCCAATAATGCCAACTTCAACGATACCGCTTTTGTCCGCCTGGTTTCGGGCAAGAACGTCGACTATGCGCTTGATTTGGGTACGATGAAATATGCCGTTCTGATGGATTTAAATACCTTTTGTTCCGGATTAAGCAATAATGTTTTGCTCGAAGATGCCGAAACCAGGGACTATCGCTACCTCGACCCGGAAGGCGTTCAGCGCGACACCACGCTTACACGCGAGGAACGGCTTTACAGCTTTTTCCGTCGTGCTTCCGATTTCTTCAAAGACGATACTTATTTCCACCTGAACGGTTGCCCGGTGTTGGTGCTTGCCAACCCCGAACGTTTGTTTACTTCCGATTCAAAGCGCGTTTACGACGGTATCCGTGCAACCATCAAGGCGCATACCGGCAAAGACGTTTACCTTATTGCCCGGCAAACGCAATGGACACCGCCGGCGCGTTTTCACTATTTTTTCCTTTCGGGAGGCGTGGATGCCGTTACGATGGACAACATGTGCAACATCGGCGCCGGATATTATGAACGTTTGTACTGGCTGAACCAGTTTATCAACGAAAACATCAAATACAACCGCGAATACATTGCCGCCAATTACGGAATTGATTTTATGCCTTCCGTTTCACCCTCGTACAATATTTATGTGAATAACGGAAGCTATAACTCGCCGATTGTAGCAAAGGATCCCGGCGAATTTCGCAAACGTTGCAACGTTGCCAAAATGAATCTGGGACGAACTCCGCTCGTGTTTGTCGAATCGCTCAACAATTGGCAATTCGAATCGGCGGTCGAGCCGGCAAATACGTACGGAACAACTTATCTGGACATCATAAGAGAACAATTTAAGAGGGATTCAAAATGAAAACAATACAATTAATTACATTGCTCACGATGCTGCTTGTTTATCCGGCGGCATCCGCCCAAATACAGCAGCAACCTTCTGCCAACAACTGGTATGTAGGCAATACTTCCGCCGGCGAATGGATTCAATTCAAGAAAGTATGGCTCTCTGCCGGTAATTACCGCTTTACCACGCAAGCCGTGGCAGGAGCCGAAGGACAGCGCGTCCACCTGGAACTCAACGGCGAAAGGCTGGATGGCGGTGTTTCCGTTCCCACAAACAAAAATAATGCTTTCGTAAAAGTGCATCTGGGACACAAAACATTGCCGGAGGGCTATTACGATGTAAAACTTGTTTTCGAAACCGGAGGTGTCAATTGCGATATGATTTTTATCCGGAAAAGCAACAGCACAAGCCCTGCCGTTCTGGATGACGATACAAACTACGAACTTACTTTCAACGACGGGATGCACACTTTCGCCATCGGCGGACATGCCAACTCAACCCGCGAAATGCTGAACGGAACCGACCCCGGCGCCGATGCCGTATGGAAAGACCCCAAAGGAAACCTTTACTCCCGCGCACAAGTGTTGGGTTGGAACAAACAATCCATCTACAACTACAATTTCCCCTACACGCAGGAAACAGCCGATATTTATATCTCCGAACAGGTAGAGGCAAAAGTGGAAGTCATATTCGCCCACGGTCGCGGCGAACCGGACAACACCAAACAAATAGCCGACCGTGCCTATAAAACCGGTCCCGGTGGCGCTCCCTGCGGCGGATTGACGTATGTAATCGACGCCATTCGGCGCAATCCCTACGCACGAGACCAAATCAAAATCGCTTACTTTGCCGACAATGCTCCCTTTAATCTGGCGATCCGGCAATACCTGGGCGTAGAACAGTTGGTTTGGGGAAACCCCGAACACCAGGAGTTTATCTATAACTATGCCGTCAAAAAGTTTTATCAAACCGTTCCGCGCGAGTTGTTGTTTTTTACGCCCGACGGCAAAACACCCATGCAATGGTGGACGGCTAATTCGCACGTCAGCTATCCTTCTTGCGGTTACGAACTCAAAGAGTTTTTAGAATATATGGTGCGGAAAGTAAAAGAGGATTTCGATTTGGATTTAGCCCTTATTCTCTCCACCACCTTCTTCGACCGCGATCCCCGGACACGGGATATTGCCTGGGGCGCGCAAGGCTGGTTCAGTTGGAGCAACACGAATGTGCGTACCGAAATACAGACCTTGCACGGCAAAAAGTTTGCGTTTGCCCTCAACGGCGGGCGCAAGCCGATGAAAGATAATGTACTGAACGATTGGGATCCGCTTACAAACCACGGCACATTCTACGGCGACGATACGCATGTCGTTGCCAATTATCCCGACGGGACACCCAAAATGCGGCAGGTTTATGTCGATGGACATGCGCAGAACGCCGAATGGATCGTACTGGAGGCTTGGGGCGACTGGCGTGAAGGTTCTACCTGGTACCGCAGTCATCATCCCGAATATGCTTTCCCGAATCAATACATTTCGCTGGTCCGGGAATTTGCCGACCGCAATTCCGGTTCGATTCTCCTGGAAGCCGAAGCCTGCGACGAATACCACACCGTAAAAGCAGGCAATTGGGGAGGCGCTTACCGCCTGAACTGGTACAACGAACCGGACAAGGAAATCTGGGACGCCAACCTCGAAGCCGACATCAGCATTTTCCGTCCCCTGCATCATCTTTCGGAAA
This sequence comes from Dysgonamonadaceae bacterium, assembly GCA_031255425.1. Classification (GTDB taxonomy): domain Bacteria; phylum Bacteroidota; class Bacteroidia; order Bacteroidales; family Azobacteroidaceae; genus Azobacteroides. Next base: position 3,287 of record JAIRSN010000216.1, on the reverse strand, counting down.
CGGCGACACGGCAACACACTGCTGCCGACCGGAACATGAAACAGATATTCGCCGGGCTGCGCGACGTGTGGGCAATTGACAATGCCCATTCGGTCTATTGCAACGAGATCGACGGTTATCCTGTGGTCGCGTGGTCGCGCCTGGAGCGGGTGCAGGTCGCTGCCGACATTGCGATGGGCGGCAACTGCGCCTGGATTATCAATACGGTAGGCACCTTGCTGAAAGCCAATTTGCCCAACAATCAGAACTGCAACAATACCTCCGCCTGGGAAGTGAAAAACTCCGGTGTCAAGATAACAGACATCGACGGTTCGCAGTCGATGCTTTGGGGAATCGACGAAAACAACAAGGTCTATTACCGCGATTACGAAGGAATAAACGATTGGACGCAAGTAAACGGCGCGCTCACGTCGATCGCCGCCGACGAATCGTTTGTCTGGGGCTTCAACCCCGAAGGCGAAATCGTACGCCTGCCGGCACAAAACCGGCAAACCTGGAAGACGATACCCAATCCGCACAATCTTATCAAATTAAGTGCGGGCAATTACGAAGTTTGGGGCATCAATGCACAAAATCAGGTGTACCGTATCAGTTCGTCGGGTTACGGCGAATGGCAACATGTAGCCGATGGTTATGCCGACGTAAGCGTAGGAATTGATTACGTGTGGCTGCTCAATCCTTCGGGCGTTCCATACAAGTACGAACTCGGCGGATTCCAGAACCTGACCGTCTTCAATCCCGACAATCTCACAACCGGAAATCCCGAAAAGATTTATCAGGCAAATTCGATTGTGGTAAAAGAAAACCCTTTCCGTGAATCGTTACTTATGGAAATAAGCGCAAGCGCCGATGATCGCGTGGCGATTCGCCTCGACGGACTCGACGGCAAACGGCATGTTTTTCGGAACGCCGCTTTGCAGGCAGGAACCCATACGCTGTCCATTGATCATTTGGGTGGATTGTCACGGGGCGTTTATATCCTTTCGATTCAAGGCAGGACACAGAATACAAAGATTAAAGTCATAAAAAAATAACCATCCATGAAACAACTTATTTCTATCCTTCTCTCCCTGCCTCTGTTTGGCAGCGTTTGGGTAAATGCACAGGTAAGTGAAACGTTCGACAATCCTTCCCTCCCTTTGCTTATAAAAGGAAGGGGTGATTGCAAAATAGAAAGGGGCGTTTTCCGTTCCAGAAGCGCATACGCCTGTTTTGGCGACCCGGCGCAACGAAACTGCCGCATTACATTCAGCGCCCGTACACCCGAAGATGCCGGGCAGGTACAGATCTGGGCGGGTTTTCGCGCTTACAATCGCTTCGACCGTTATGTTGTCGGGATGAAAGGCGGTTTGCAGGACGATTTGTACCTCAGCCGGATGGGCTATATGGGCACCGATGAACTATTGGACATCGTTCCGCTCGATTTTCACCCGGTTCCCGGCGAATGGTATTCGTTCAAAATCGAAGCCTGCAACCATCGCATCCGGGTCTTTCTGAACGACGAACCCTTGCCGCGCATGGATGTGGAAGATGCAAATGCCGGTTTAGCTCCGCAAGGCTATGTTACCCTCGGCGGCGGCTGGATAACCACCGAATTTGATAACCTGGTCATCGAACCCATCGACGAAAAGGCGTTGAATGACGTACCGGTTCAAATCTACAAAAAGAATATTCCGGTGCGGGAAAAGGAAAGCAAGCGCCGGGTTGAGCGCGCGTCCTATCAACCGGTTGTCGTTGACCGGTTGAATACCTGCCGCACGGAAATTTCCTTGGACGGCAGGTGGCTTTTCCTGCCCGGTTACGAGGTAAAAGGCACAAGGCCGGAGCAACCCGAAACCGCCGACCGGGACTGGCACACCATGAACGTGCCTGATTTCTGGAATCCGGTACGGATCTGGTTGCACGGCGAAACGATGAATCAGGGAAAGTTTCCCAAAGGCGTATCGGACACCTATTACCAGCAGGAAACGGCTCGCTGTGAAGGATATTCTTTCGATTACAGGAAAACGAAAGCCGCCTGGTACCGGCAGTGGATTGAACTGCCTCAAAGCATTCAAAATAAACAGGTCGAATTGAATTTCGACGCCGTATCGAAAAAAGCCGATGTTTACATCAACGGCGTACCGGTTGCTTCACATGCCGGCATGTTCGGGGAGATAAAAACCGATGTGACAAACTACCTGAAACCGGGATCGAACCTGATAGCCGTTTATGTAATAAAGGAGGATGCGGATTCTTCGGGAAAATCCGAGGAGCCGGATTATTACAGCATTGCCCGCCTCGACGAACATCCTGAAAAGGCGAAAGAACTGGAAGCCTCGGCAAACATTACAGGCAAGATACTGAAAGACATCGCGCATGGTTTTTACGGCGGCAATCCTGCCGGAATCTGGCAGCCGGTCAAACTGATTGTTACGAACGCCGTAAAAATAGAAGATGTCTTTATCCGCCCGGCTTTGGACGGCGCAAGTTTTGATGTGACCCTGAGAAATTATTCGGGCAAAACACAGAAAGTCAATCTCGCAACCGAAATAACGGAAGCCCCCACGCAACATCCGTTTTACAGTGAACATTCCTTAAAAAACATTGAACTCAAAGCCGGCGGGGAGCAGACCCTGACTTACACGGTACGAAACCTGAAACCGCGCTTGTGGACGCCGCAACATCCCCATCTATACGATTTCACATTCAAACTAACGAACAAAAAGAACCCGGAAGACCAATTGACCGTCCGTTCCGGTTTCCGTACATTCGAAGTGAAAAACGGTTTGTTTTACCTCAACAACCAACCTTACTGGCTGCGTGGCGGCAACCATACGCCCTTCGCCCTTGCTCCGAACGATCCGGTTTTGGCCCATCGTTTTTACCAGGTCATGAAAGCCGGGAACATCGAAATAACGCGCACCCATACGACGCCGTACAACAAACTTTGGATCAATGCCGCCGACGAAAACGGAATCGGAATCAGCCACGAAGGCACCTGGCCCTGGCTGATGATAAACGCTTCGATGCCGGACACGGCGCTTATCGCCCTGTGGGCGGACGAATACCTCTCGTTGCTGAAAAAATACCGCAACCATCCGTCCATTTTATTCTGGACCGTCAATAACGAAATGAAATTTTATGACAACGAACCGGATCCCGTCAAACGCAAGCGGAAAATGGCAATTATTTCCGATGTCGTCAAACGCATGCGGGAAATCGATCCCACGCGCCCCCTGTCGTTCGACTCGAATTACCGCCGCAACGAAGCGAAATACGGCAAAGCCTTTTACGAGGGCATAGAC
>JAIRSN010000168.1 GCA_031255425.1 Dysgonamonadaceae bacterium | reverse complement strand
AACAGAGGATAATTCCCGACTTTTATCTCATCTTGCAACTTGAATTGTTGCGTTGCCGGTTCATACGCCGGAGCATAGTATTTTGTCCAGTAATGCGCATTTATCCCCATTTGAACAGTCAATACTTTCGCTATCCGGAAGTCAACATACAGGCTGGAATAGGCGCTGAAATCCGGCAACGGAAGAATATCGGAGTTGCCCGACTTCTGATACGCCAGTTGATTGTCCCAATGCAGGGCTTTCAGCTTAAAATTCTGATTCAGAAAAACGCCCAGAATCTGGATGTTTTCGTTGTGCTGCCTGGGGTATCCTGTTTTGTCAAAATAAATGTAATCGCTGACGTTTTCAACCCCCAGCCCGAAATTGGTTTTTGTATGCGGAATATCAATATTTCCACCCACAAACACCTTGGTTACTTTCTCAAAATGATTGTCCCACCAGAAGTACTTGCTTCGATAGCGGTTTTCGTAATACGCAGGCGCCAAATTCTTTATAAACGCCTTTGCCGTGACGGAAGCCGTATCGCCCCACACCGGAATCCGGGTCTCGATATTGCCGGAAACATCCAACTCGCCGAGGTTATTTCCCAGGATACCCTGCCTGCCCTGTACCCGGTAACGCAGAATCTTCCCGGTTCGCTTCAACAATTCGCCCCCGATATAGAGCGTCGACCTTTTCTCCTTATTATCACCGGCAATCGAATCCATTGTCGTGAAATGATGCATTTCGTATGTCAGGAAAGCCGTCAGATCAAACTTCGCCCATTGCTTGAACCCTTCGCGAAGCGACAAAGCAAACGTATTGCTCAGCATCCAATAAGAAGTGGAGTCATTGACCAAACGGCCGTCCCTGAAAAAGTCCGTTTGGTTGTAATAATCATCCACCAAGTTCCGGGTAGAATAGAAGTTTTTTTTCCTATCCTTATAATCAAGGGTATAAATGATACTCGAAACAGGAACAAACCGGCTGACGACTTCGCCGCTATCCGTCCGGGTTTTTCTTTCGAATCCCAGGTTATAATGATAATTCAGATACGCATGCTTCCCTTTCAGGTGATTCCAGACATCGCTCATCCGGGTCGGAATTTCCCGCGTATTGGAAACGCGGTCGTCCATGTAATCCGGATGAGAGATCCAGCGGTCGTCTTCGATTCCTCCGTTTTCCGCATGGGTGTAATCCGCCGAATTGAAAAAGGCATGCAATTGATGACGGTCGGAAATATAGTTCCCAAAACCCACCCAATCCAAGTGTTTGGCTGCCTGCGAAGCATAAAAGCCGCGGGCATACAGATAATCAACATTGAATCCGAGGTTCACCTTTTTCCCGGCATTGAGAGCGAGCAGCGCTTGGAACCGCTCTTCCCTGACCGCCCTGTCGCCCGCCCTTTGATAGGATAGATTGGAATGGGGTATTTTGGTATTGAGAAAATTGAACCTCCCCGGCGTTTTCAGATAGGCATAAAACGGATCCGAAAACATAAACTGCGAGCGGTCGTCCCGTTCAAAAAAGATTCGCGATTCGGCAGGTAACCCCAGATTGCCCAGATAGGCAACCGATATTCCCTGTCCTTCCACATTGGTTCGATTGAAATAATCGGTCAGGGAGGTATCGGGATGGGCAGGGATGATTTCTCCGGTTCGTTCGGTTATGTTCCAAAAATAAATCGAATGAGTCGTGTCTATCTCCAAAACGGAGGACTGAACAAGGCGAAACCGCTCCTCTCGAATCGAATCTACTGCCAGCGTATCTACGGGAGCGGTATCCGGCAATGAATCCCGCACTTCTTCAAAAACATCCTGTCCGGAAAGATTCAGCGGAAAAAGTCCTGAGAACAAAAGCAGTATGGGGTTAAACCGTCTCAATATTTTTATTCCACAGTTTGTTCTTTTATCAGTTCCATCCCTCTCAGGATGGCTTTTTCATTCATTGGTAAAAGTTTATGGTGGCGTTCCGGAAGTGATTTTTTCAATCCTGCCATTACGCTTTCCAATTTAACCATCGGGACTATCTTCAACATTCCGCCCAGGACAATCATATTGAAGGCTTTTACATTTCCTTCTTTCGTTGCCGTATTCATGGCGTCTATTTCGAAGATCCGAATGTCTTTCCGGGTGGGTTTTTTGGTAATACCGTAACCATCGTAAATGAGGATTCCCCCCTGCTTGACTGCATTTTCAAATTTTTCCAGCGAGGGTTGATTCAGGATGATTGCAATATCATATTCATTTAAAACAGGGGAAGATATTCGGTCTTCACTTAGAATTACGGTTACATTGGCGGTTCCGCCCCGCTGTTCCGGGCCGTAAGACGGGAACCACGTGACTTCTTTGTTTTCCATCAATCCCGAATAAGCAAGTATCTTACCCATAGAAAGGACTCCTTGTCCGCCGAATCCGGCTATCACTATTTCGTGTTGCATAGTTAATTATTTTGCTGTTGTATGTTGAGAATCCGATGATTTATCTTTCAAAACGCCCAAAGGATACATGGGCAACATGTTTTCGACCATCCATTTGTTGGCTTGGTCGGGAGTCATTTTCCAGCCGGAGGCACAGGTAGAAACAAATTCCACCACAGAACTGCCTTTTCCCGCCATTGCATTTTCGAATGCTTTCCGAAGCATCTTTTTCGCCCTTTTGATCGCCGGAGCCGTATGAACCGTTTCGCGGGAAATCAGGTACGTGCCTTCCAACTGAGCCAGCAAGTCCGATATTTTCAACGGATAACCGTTCAAAGAGGTGTTCCGCCCGTAGGGACAAGTCGCGGTTTTCATGTCGAGAAGGGTTGTCGGCGCCATCTGGCCTCCGGTCATTCCGTATATTGCATTGTTGATGAAAATAATCACAATATTTTCTCCCCGGTTGCAGGCGTGAATCGTTTCTGCCGTACCGATAGCCGCCAGATCGCCGTCGCCCTGATAGGTGAATACCATTTTGTCGGGGTTTAAGCGTTTTACGGCTGTCGCAACTGCCGGCGCCCGTCCGTGGGCGGCTTCTACCCAATCTATATCCAAGTAGTTGTAAGCGAAAACGGCGCATCCTACCGGCGCTACTCCGATTGTTTTTTCGCCCAGACCCATTTCGTCAATAACTTCCGCTACGAGTTTGTGTACTACACCATGACTGCACCCCGGACAATAATGCATGGGGGAGTCGTTCATCAAGCGCGGTTTTTCGTAAACCTTATTTTCGGGATTGATTATGTCTTTCATATTGTTTCTTTCATTTTTTTCATTTCTCTGAGCACTTCCTGAGGTGTGGGAACGATTCCGCCCAAGCGTCCGTAATGGTTTACCGGGATTTTACATTCCACGGCAAGTTTCACGTCTTCGATCATTTGCCCGGCATTCAGTTCGACGACCAGGATTCCTTTTACTTTGTTTTTGCAGGCGCTGATTTCCTTTACCGGGAAAGGCCACAAGGTGATCGGGCGGAAAAGACCTACTTTTATTCCTTCTTTCCGTGCCATGTCGACCGCTTTCTGGCTGATTCGCGCAGCAGAGCCGAATGCGACAATCAAATAGTCGGCATCGTCGCAAAGTAATTCTTCATATAAGACTTCGTTTTCTTCAATGGTTTTGTATTTTGCCTGAAAGCGAATATTGTTTTGTTCCATAATAGAGGAATCCAGCTCCAGCGAAGTGATGATATTCGGTTTGCGGGAGGCTGGTTTTCCGAGCGTAGCCCAGGGTTGTTCCGAGCGGATTTCGGCTTCTGTTTTCCGCGGCCGTTGTTCCGGCAGGATCACTTTTTCCATCATTTGCCCGATTACGCCATCCGAAAGAATCATGGCCGGATTGTTGTATTTAAAGGACAATTCGAATCCCAAGGCGACATGGTCTGCCATTTCCTGAACGGAAGCCGGCGCCAGCGTGATTAAACGGTAATCGCCGTGTCCTCCTCCTTTAACGGTTTGAAAATAATCGGCCTGGCTGGGTTGGATTGTCCCTAATCCGGGTCCGCCCCGCATTACATTTACGATTAGCCCGGGCAATTCGGCGCCTGCCATATACGAAATGCCTTCCTGTTTTAAACTGATTCCCGGACTGGACGAAGAGGTCATCACTCTTTTTCCGCAAGCGGCTCCTCCATAGACCATATTAATGGCTGCCACTTCGCTTTCGGCCTGGAGGACGGTCATCCCGGTTGTTTCCCAGGGTTTTTCTTCCATAAGGGTTTCCATGATTTCCGATTGTGGTGTGATCGGATACCCGAAATATCCGTCTACACCGTAGCGAATGGCAGCATGTGCAATCGCTTCATTCCCTTTCATTAACTTAATTTCTTCTGCCATATTTTTGTTAGATTAAGAATTAAAAAACCGGCGTTTTGGTTGGGCGGTTTTTCAGATTTTTACTTTATAAACGGTAATGCATCCGTCGGGACACACATATCCGCAGTTTGCACAACCAATACATTCGTCCGGTTTTACTTGTTGAGCATAATTATAGCCTTTGCTATTCACTTCATTTCCCAACACAAGCACGTCTGTCGGACATGCTACTACGCAAAGGTCACATCCTTTGCACCGATTGGTGTCAATCACAACTGTTCCTCTTATTTTTGCCATAATTTTAATTTGGGTATTGATTTTGTAGTCTTTCCAATTCTTTTTTTAAGTTTCCTTCCTGGTCATTTGTTAATTTTATTCCTTCTTTCAGCACCGATATTGCTCTCTTTTGCTCTCCGAGGTTGAGAAAAACATTACTCTTGTACAGGTAAAGTTCGTCCGATTCCGGAACCCTTCTGAGTGCAACATCTACGAACGAAAGCGCTTCTCTCCACAGCTCCATTTTAGAACAAATATTTGCAGCCAAAATGTTCATCATATAGCGCTCGGGGTACAAATATAGATAATCTTTTGCTTTTTCCAAAGCCTTGAGATAATTCCCGTTTTTTTCGTAAGCGGAAATTAAATGGATGTAATTGATTGATTTTTTGTTGTCCAGCGACTCGACAAATTCATAGGCGTCGATGGCTTTTTCCGTTTCATCTACATCTAAATAGACGTTTCCCAGGCGCGACCAGGTTTCGGCATCCAGGGGGTTGATGCGTTCGATCTGTTCGGCTATTTGCAACACTTTTTCCTTGTTGTCCAAAGAGAGGTGCGCCTGAAGTTGCAGCCAGTAAAAATCGACGTTGGGGTCGAGGATGGAAAGAATCTCGTCGATCACTTCGATGGTCGAACCGAAAAGATCGACCTCATTCAGCGCTTCGCCCATCGCCTGGTATATAATGGAGAGGTTTTTTTTGTTCTTTTCGTATTTGCTTTTCATTTTCCGGAAATAAAGGAAGGCGTCTTCCTCCATGCCCAGGTGCAAAAGCGCGGTCAACCGATGCCCGTCCGCCCATACGCCGGAGATGTCTTTGTGCTGTTCCGAAAATTCAAGCAGGTCATTCCACAATTCATACTCGCTTAACAGGAGTAAAATATCATAAATCAGGTCTTCGTTTTCGGGATGAAACCGCAACGCCTGCCGGATGGTCTGCTTGGCTTTGCCGGGTTCGTTTTCGTCAAAATAGATCTCTATTATTTCGCTAAATTCGTCTGCCTCAAGAAAACAGGGGTTCAGGTTTTTTGTCAATATTTCGTCCCAATCATAGTAAAAATCCGGGTACGCTTCCTTCGAAAATTCATCCGGATCTTCGTCGAAATCTCTGTATTCGAACATATTTTTAGAATTACGAGTTATGAATTAATAAATCCGGTTATGCCTTTTTGGAATCTTTCAGCGAAACGGTCCGGTTGAAAACCAATTTCCCTGCCGTTGAATCCGGATCTACATTGAAATAGCCCAGTCGTTGAAACTGGAAGCTGTCTAATGGTTTTGCGTTTTCCAATTCTTTTTCCACTCTTGCGTCGGTTTTGATGATTAATGAGCCGGGGTTTAAGTGTTCCCGGAAATCCGTATCTTTTTCTTCGCTTGGGTTTTCGACGCTGAAAAGCCGGTCGTACAGGCGAACCTCTGCCGGAAGGCTGTATTCTGCGGAGACCCAGTGCAAAGTGCCTTTTACTTTCCGGTTGCTTTCGGGCATTCCGCTTTTGGTTTCCGGATCGTATTCGGCATATATTTCTTCTATCTTTCCTTCTTCGTCTTTTTTGACGCCGGTGCATTTGACGATGTACGCATTTTTCAGGCGGACTTCCTGCCCGGGTGTCATGCGGAAGAATTTCTTGGGTGCATCTTCCATGAAATCTTCTCTTTCGATAAACAGTTCGCGGGTGAAAGCAATTTCATGGCTTCCCATCGATTCGTCTTCGGGATTGTTGACGGCTTCCATCATTTCCACCGTTTCCCTCGGATAGTTTACGAGAATCAGCCTGACGGGATCGATCACCGCCGATACGCGCTTGGCTTTTACATTCAAGTCTTCGCGGATGGCGTGTTCCAACAGGGCGACGTCGATGGTTGCCTCAAACTTGGTATAGCCGATTTTGTCGATGAACTTCCGGATGGCTTCCGGCGTATAGCCTCTCCGCCGCAAGCCGGTGATGGTCGGCATACGGGGATCGTCCCAACCGCAAACAAGTTCTTCCTGCACCAATTGCAGCAATTTCCGCTTGCTCATCATTGTGTAAGTCAGGTTCAAGCGGTTGAACTCAAATTGTTGCGGGCGGTAACCGGCGTCTTCCGGGCGGAACGCTTTCAGTTGTTCGATAAACCAATCGTACAAAGGCCGGTGGACTTCGAACTCCAGGGTGCAGATGGAATGCGTAACGCCTTCAAAATAATCGCTTTGCCCGTGGGCGAAATCATACATCGGATAGGCTTTCCATGCCGTTCCCGTCCGGTGGTGAGGGTGGTGAATGACCCGGTAGATGACCGGATCGCGAAAATGCATGTTGGGATTGGCCATATCTATTTTCGCCCGCAGTACCCTGGCGCCTTCGGGGATTTCCCCCGTATTCATCTGCTCAAACAAGCGGAGGTTTTCCGCCACGGGGCGATCCCTGTAGGGCGAATGAATGCCTGCCTGGGTCGGCGTGCCTTTTTGCCGGGCAATTTCTTCGGACGACTGCTCGTCGATGTAGGCTTTTCCGGCTTTGATCAGTTGAACGGCGAATGCCCAAAGTTGAGGGAAGTAGTCGGAAGCGTAGTAGATATTTTCCCATTTATAACCCAGCCACTGAATGTCTTCCTTAATAGAATCGACATATTCCACCTCTTCTTTCGAGGGGTTGGTGTCGTCGAAACGAAGATTACAAACGCCTCCGTATTTTTGGGCGATGCCAAAATCCATGCAAATAGCTTTCGCATGGCCGATATGTAAATATCCGTTGGGTTCCGGCGGGAAACGGGTTTGTATTTTGCCCGCGTTTTTTCCTTCTGCCAAGTCTTTTTCTACAATTACTTCAATAAAGTTCAGGCTCTTTTTGCATTCTTCACTCATACTTGTACATTAATGATCAGGGTTTAGGCAGCAAAGGTAGCACAAAATCTTCAATTATGCACCAA
>JAIRSN010000080.1 GCA_031255425.1 Dysgonamonadaceae bacterium | reverse complement strand
ATAATAGGATATAGGATGATGATACGTGGATGCCCCGGACACCGCACCTCCTTAAATTACAAAAGACACTGCGTGTCCGTGTTCTTCTAAGGAAACGGCATAGCGGACAGCTTGCCGGTAGATGCCGGTCCACGGGTTTTCGTCCGGAGTAGCCGCCAGGTTCGAATTGTGCCAGAGCGACAGGAAGTCGCCGCCCGCAGCACCGTTTCCGTTTGCGGTGCCTGCGGGCAGAATGTTAAATGCGTGCGGCGGCAACACATTTCTTTTCACCATTATACGCTTTCCGTCTTTTTTTCGTTTATTAGTAGGTATGAAATTAAAAAGCAAATACATCCTTATCGGTTTCGTGATTCTGGCGGGAGGCGTGTTTTTCGAACTGAGTGCCGACCTGACGGCGGTCAGTTCCCAGATTCCTCAGGTGACGGTGGCGGCGGAAGATACTGTGCAGCCGCTTTTCCCGGTGGCGCCCATCATCCCCGAAAACTACGAAAGCCTGAACGGTTCCTATCCGGTCGACCTGCGGAACCCGGACGATTTCGACGGTACTTTTGAGTACAATCCGGCGACCGGCCGCTACGAACTCCATTCGAAAGTGGGCGGCACGGACGTTGTCACGCCGGTTTCCCTTACACAGGAGGAGTATCTGGATTACACGCTGCAAAAGAGTATGCACTCCTATTTCAAGTCGCGGAACGATGAAGAGGCGGCGAATCCGGACGAAGAAAAGAAAGACGCCCTGTCGATGTTCGGATTTAATTTCGACCTGGGACCGGCGGAAAAAATCTTCGGACCGGGCGGTGTGCGTTTCCAGCCGCAGGGAAGCATCAATACGAAGATTGGCGTGACACGTACGTCCACCGGGAATCCGACGCTGACGGAACGGCAACGCAACCGCACTTCCTTCGACTTCGACCCGCAAATACAGGCAACGGTGACGGCTTCCGTCGGCGACAAAATGAATTTCGACCTGAACTACAACACGGAATCGACATTCGATTTCGATTCCCGGAAGATAAAGCTCGCCTATGCCGGCAAGGAAGACGAAATCGTCCGGGTGTTGGAAGCCGGCAACGTGAGCATGAACACCTCCAACTCGTTGATCCGGGGCGGAACGGCGCTGTTCGGCATCAAAACGGAACTGCAATTCGGAAAGCTGACCGTAGGCGCTATCTTTTCCCAACAGGAATCGCAATCGCGCTCGGTGTCGTCCCGGGGCAAGGTGCAGACGACTCCCTTCGAAATCACGGTGGACAATTACGACGAAAACACCCACTTCTTTCTGTCGCATTATTTCTTCAATGCCTACGACGATGCCATGAGTACGCTTCCTTTTATCAAATCGGCGATCAGCATCGACCGGATCGAAGTGTGGGTGACAAACAAGCGTTCCGACTACGACCAGGCGCGGAACATCGTCGCTTTTGCCGACATGGGCGAACACGACAGCATCAGCAACCGGTTGATGGTGCATCCCACCGGGGATTTGACGATTCCCTACAACCGTTCCAACGACTTGTACGAGAACCTTATCCAAAACCATTCGGGCGCGCGGAGCAGCAGCTTAGTCAACCAGGTGTTGGGCGGCGCGGGGTTCCAGGGCGGCGACGACTACGAGAAAATCGAAAATGCCCGCAAACTGAACGAACATTCCGATTATACGCTCAACAAACAGTTGGGCTACCTCAGCCTGCGGACGCCGCTGCAACCCGACGAGGTATTGGCGGTCGCTTTCGAATATTCCTACCGGAACCAGGTGTACCAGGTCGGCGAGTTCTCGACCGATAATCCGAACGGCACCGGCGACAACCTGTATTTGAAATTAATCAAGGGAACAACCTCCTCGCCTTCTTCCCCCGGATGGAACCTGGTGATGCGCAACGTCTACACCATCAGTATGCGCGGGATAGAAAAGGAACGGTTCCGCATGGATATAAAGTACCAGAGCGATACCACCGGCGTTTATATGAATTACATCACCGAGGGCGCGATTGCCAACCGTCCTTTGTTGTCGGTGGAAAACCTCGACCGGCTGGACTCAAGGGAAGAACCGTATTCCGACGGGTTTTTCGATTATGTAGAAGGATACACCGTCCGGTCGCAGGAGGGAAGAATCATTTTCCCCGTCGTGCAACCTTTCGGGAAACACCTGCGGAAGCAAATCGGAGACGACATCATCGCAGACAAATATGTTTACCAGGAATTATACGATTCGACGCTGACGGTGGCGCGCCAAACCGCTGAGAAGAACAAGTTTATCCTCGCCGGCGAATACAAAGGCTCCGGGGGTTCCAATATCGAACTCGGCGGGCTGAACACCGCCAAGGGTTCGGTCATCGTAACGGCAAACGGCGTCCGGCTGAAAGAAAACGTCGATTATATTGTGGATGCAACCGGCGTCGACATTATCAATCCCGCCTACGAAAATGCAAATATCCAAGTCACTTCGGAAGACCAGTCCTCGTACGGCATGCAACGGAAAACGATGATGGGACTGAATCTCAATTACGCTTTTTCGCCCAAATTCAATCTGGGAGCCACCGTGATGAACCTGAGCGAAATGCCGCTGGTGATGAAAACGAATCCCGGGCAGGAATCCATCAACAATACCCTTTTCGGGTTCAATACCAATTACACCGCGCAATCGCAATGGCTGACCAATATGGTGGATAAACTTCCGCTGGTGGAACTGACCGCGCCGTCGCAGATTACGTTCAGTGCGGAATATGCGCGGCTGATTCCCGGACACTACCGCAACGAATGGGGGGGCGACCATTCCTACGTGGACGACTTCGAGAGCGCTAAAATGACCATCGACCTGCGTTCGCAATACGCATGGAACCTGTCGTCGACGCCTTCGACGGCGCCTTTCCTGGAGGAATCCAAAGCGGTGAACGACCTGAAATACGGAAACAACCGGGCGTTACTGGCATGGTATCATATCGACGGGCTGTTTACGCGGAAATCTTCCCTGACGCCCACGCATATCAAAAACGACGAAAACCAGTTGTCCAACCACTACGTGCGGGAAGTCCGGGAGGAAGAATTGTTCCCGAACAAAGACATTCCTTTCAACGAAGCCTCGACCGTTCCCGTCCTCAACCTGGCTTTTTACCCGAAGGAACGCGGTCCCTACAACCTGGATGTGAAGGGCGTGGACCCGGTGAGCGGGGCGCTCTCCAACCCGAAAGGCCGCTGGGGAGGAATGATGCGGAAAATCGAAAGCAACCAGACCGACTTCGAAGCCCAGAACATCGAACACATCGAGTTCTGGTTGATGGACCCGTTTATCTACGAACCGGATTCTCCCGGCGGCGACCTCTATTTCGACTTGGGGGAAATATCCGAAGAAGTACTCAAAGACGAACGGAAATTCTTTGAAAACGGATTGCCCACCGACGGCGACACGACCAAGGTGGAGAAAACCGTCTGGGGATATGTCCCCAAACAACAGTCGCTGGTCTATGCTTTCGACAATACCGAAGGCACCCGGAAGTTGCAGGACGTGGGTTTCAACGGGCTCAGCACCGAGCAGGAGTTTGCGTTCCCCACCTATGCCCAATACCTGGAAGACCTGAAAAACCACCTGACGCCGGAAGCCTACGGGCGGATGCAGCAAGACCGGTTTTCGCCCTTCCACGATCCCGCCGGAGATAACTACCACTACTACCGCGGCTCGGACTACGACCGGCAGGAGATGCCCATCCTTGGGCGGTACAAACGCTACAACGGCACGGAAGGAAATTCCGCCGATGCCAACGATTCCCCCGAAAGTTACAGCACCGCGGCAAAAATCAATCCCGATGTGGAGGATATTAACCAGGACAATACGCTGAACGAAAACGAGAAATATTTTCAATACCACGTTTCCATCCGTCCGGGCGACCTGAAAGTCGACGAGAACAATTACATTGTGGACAAACGGGTTACCCGCCCGGTACTCAAAAACGGAAAGTCGGAAGAAGTGAACTGGTACCTCTTCAAAATCCCGCTCCGGAAGTCGCCCACACCGGTCGGCGGCATTCGTGATTTCCAATCCATCCGTTTTGTCCGCATGTTTATGACCAACTTTGCGGATTCCGTGATTCTCCGTTTCGGCACCTTAGAACTGGTGCGGGGCGATTGGCGGATATACACCAAAGACCTGTCGAACCCCAGCCAGCCGCCGGCGGGCAATGCCAGCATCAGCCTTTCGACCGTGAATATTGAAGAAAACGGCGACAA
>JAIRSN010000151.1 GCA_031255425.1 Dysgonamonadaceae bacterium | reverse complement strand
GGAAACGAGAATGAGAACTCCGGAACGTTTCCAAGGTCACCTTTAAATCGTAAATGAGAACTTCGGGACGAGTTCAAGGTCACCTTTAAATCGTGAATGTTAACGCCGGAGCGTTTTTTTGGGTGACCCGGCGCCGGAAAAACTGCTATCGTCCGGAGAGACCCTATACCTTATATATATGTATAGGATGATGATCCCCACACCCCCCGCGACTCACACGCCCCAGGGCGAATGCCCTGGGCTGGTTTATTCGACCCCTGCGGGGTCGTATGTGTGGGGGGCATACTCTTCTCCCCGGGTTTGCACCCGGGGTTACTCATATTCAACCCTGCGGGTTGTGTAGCCGCCCCTCCGCCTCCGCAGATAAGCCGATATGTCGTGCCTCCCAAAATTATAAAAGAGGCTGCGCCTCTAAAAGCTGTTTAATTCGGAAAATTTCATGTATTTTTGTAGCCCAAACATAGCATACAACAGAATTATGAGTAAAAAATTCAAAAGAACACTTATTACCTCCGCATTACCCTACGCGAACGGGCCGGTACATATCGGACACCTGGCGGGCGTGTACATACCGTCCGACATTTATGCCAGATACCTCCGGTTGAAAGGCGAAGACGTTTTGTTTGTCGGCGGATCGGACGAACACGGCGTTCCCATCGCATTAAAAGCCAAAGCAGAAGGCATTACGCCCCAGGAAGTAGTAGACAGATACCATGCAATCATCAAAAAGTCTTTCGAAGATTTCGGCATCACATTCGATATTTATTCCCGTACCACCTCGGAAACGCATCACCGGACCGCCGCCGGATTTTTCCGCAAACTGTATGATAAAGGCGCGTTTATCGAAAAAACATCCGAACAATATTACGACGAAGAAGCCAAACAGTTTCTCGCCGACCGTTATATCACGGGAAAATGCCCGCACTGCGGAAACGAACGCGCTTATGGCGACCAGTGCGAGGCTTGCGGAACGTCCTTGAGTCCGCTGGAACTGATTGATCCCAAGTCGGCTATTTCCGGCAGCGTCCCCGCTTTGAAAGAGACCAAACACTGGTATTTGCCGCTGGATAAACACGAAGCCTGGTTGAAGAAATGGATATTGGAAGACCACAAGGAATGGAAACCCAACGTCTACGGGCAATGCAAATCGTGGCTGGACATGGGATTGCAACCCCGCGCGGTGAGCCGCGACCTGGACTGGGGCGTCCCCGTCCCGGTAGCAGGAGCCGAAGGGAAAGTGCTTTACGTATGGTTCGATGCGCCCATCGGTTATATTTCCAATACGATTGAACATTCCCCCGCCGGTTGGGAAAAGTGGTGGAAAGACGAAACCACCAAACTGGTTCATTTTATCGGGAAAGACAACATCGTGTTTCATTGCATTGTCTTTCCAAGCATGTTGAAAGCCGCCGGCGACTATATCTTACCGGACAATGTGCCTGCCAATGAATTTTTGAACCTGGAAGGAGATAAGATTTCCACGTCCCGCAACTGGGCGGTTTGGTTGCACGAATACCTGGAAGAATTTCCCGGAAAGCAAGACGTCCTGCGTTACGTTCTGACGGCGAATGCGCCCGAAACCAAAGACAACGATTTCACATGGAAAGATTTTCAAGCCCGCAACAACAACGAGTTAGTAGCGATACTGGGCAATTTCGTTCACCGGGTTTTGGTGCTTACGCATAAATATTACGAAGGGGAAGTACCCCCCTGCGGCGAATATACCGCCTGCGACCGGCAAACGCTGGAAGAGTTTTCACAAGTAAAAACCGAGTTGGAGAATTACCTGGAACAATACCGCTTTCGCGACGCCCTGAAAGAAGCCATGAACCTGGCACGTATCGGGAACAAGTACCTGACGGATACCGAACCGTGGAAGGCAGCGAAAACAGACGCCGCGCGTACGGCTACCATCCTGAATATCGGCCTGCAAATCACAGCAAACCTGGGCATTGCATTCGAACCGTTTCTGCCGTTTACTGCTGCGAAAATCAAACAGCTTGTCGGCAAAGAATCCCTGCGTTGGGAGGATCTGGGAAGCGTAGAGCTATTGAAGGCGGGACATCTTACCGGTCAACCGGAGCTGCTGTTCGAAAAAATAGAAGACGAAGTCATTGAAAAACAAATACAAAAGCTGCAAGACACCAAAAAAGCCAACGAAACGAAAGCCTGCCGGGCAAAACCCCTGAAAGCGGAAATAGCCTTTGAAGATTTCGCCAAACTGGACATCCGGACCGGTAAAGTATTGGAATGTATAAAGGTACCGAAGGCAGACAAGCTCCTCCAACTCAAAATCGACGACGGATTAGGCGGCAGGACCATCCTTTCCGGCATCGCATCCTCTTTCCGTCCGGAGGAGTTGATTGGCAGCAACGTTTGCTTTGTCGCCAACCTTGCCCCCCGGAAGATAAAAGGAATCGAATCGCAGGGGATGATACTCTCCGCCGAAAGTGCAGGCGGAAGCCCGGCGATTATCCAACCGGCAACAGACGTAGAGCCGGGAAGCGAGGTAAAATAAACAAACGGACAGTACATAATTCACGATTAAAATAACTGCAATGAATTTCATAGAAGAATTGAAATGGCGGGGCATGATTCACGACATGATGCCCGGAACAGAGGAACAACTTCAGAAAGAGATGACTTCGGCTTACCTGGGAATCGATCCGACAGCCGACTCTCTACATATCGGACACCTTGTGGGCGTGATGATGTTGAAGCATTTCCAGCGGGCGGGACATCGCCCCATCGCTTTGATTGGAGGAGCCACCGGTATGATCGGGGATCCTTCCCTGAAATCGCAAGAGCGCAATTTATTGAACGAAGAAACCCTGCGGCAAAACCAGGAGCGCATCAAGGCGCAACTGTCCGGCTTTCTTGATTTTGATTCCCGGCAACCGAATGCCGCGGTTTTGGTCAACAACTACGATTGGATGAAAAACTATTCGTTTCTGCATTTCATCCGCGACATCGGCAAACATATCACGGTCAATTACATGATGTCGAAAGATTCGGTCAGGAAACGGCTGGGCGACGAAGCGAAAGCAGGGATGTCGTTTACCGAATTTTCCTATCAGTTGTTGCAGGCATACGATTACCTTTTCCTGTATGAGAATTATGGCTGCCGGTTGCAGATGGGCGGTTCCGACCAATGGGGAAACATCACGACCGGGACGGAACTTATCCGCAAAAAAATCAACGGAGAAGCGTTTGCATTGACCTGTCCGCTGATAACCAAAGCCGACGGCAATAAGTTCGGAAAGACCGAGTCGGGCAATGTTTGGCTGGATAAGCGCTATACTTCTCCTTACAAATTTTACCAGTTTTGGTTGAATGTCAGTGATGAAGACGCCAGGAAATACATCCGGATATTCACCGGTTTGGACAAAGAAGAAATAGAACACCTGATTGCCGCACAAGACGCCGAGCCTCACTTACGGCCGCTGCAAAAGCGTTTGGCGAAAGAAGTTACCATCATGGTCCATTCCCCGGACGATTACGCCGCAGCGGAGGAAGCATCCGCCATTCTGTTCGGGCATTCCACTTCCGACGCCTTGAAGAACCTGGACGAAAGCACGCTGGAAGAGGTTTTCGCAGGCGTCCCCCGGCCGGAGATCGCCGGAGAAGAACTGGCATCCGGGATCAGCGCCATCGACCTGCTAACGGAGAAAACCGGCATTTTTTCCTCCAGAAGCGAAATGAAGAAGATGCTGCAAAGCGGAGGCATCGCCGTCAACAAAGAGAAGCTCACCGATTCGGACGCCCTGATCGACACCTCCTGTCTTTTGGGAGGGAGATACATACTGATACAAAAAGGAAAGAAGAACTACTTTTTACTGCGCATCCGGTGAAATTTTCCCTGAAAAGTTTGCAGGGTTGGCAATAAAAATATACCTTTGCCGCACTTTTTAAGACATAATCGCGGATTGTCCCATGGTGTAGTGGTAGCACATCTGATTTTGGTTCAGCCAGCCTAAGTTCGAATCTTGGTGGGACAACAGAGCAGCCTGATTCATTAAGAATCAGGCTGCTCTGTTTCCGTAACCGTTTCCGGTTT
>JAIRSN010000114.1 GCA_031255425.1 Dysgonamonadaceae bacterium | reverse complement strand
AAACCGGAAGTTCCAAAACTTCTTCAGAACGTTTCCGGGAATTCCCGGAAGCTCCAAAACTTCTTTGGGACGTTTCCGGGAGTTCCCGGAGGCGCACAAACTTCTTCGAGACATTTCCGGGAGTTCCCGGAAGCTTCAAAACTTCTTCGGGATATTTCCGGGAGTTCCCGGAAGTTCCAAAACTTCTTCAGGACGTTTCCGGGAGTTCCCGGAAGCTACAAAACTTCTTCAGGACATTTCCGGGAGTTCCCGGAAGCTCCAAAATTTCTTCAGGACATTTCCGGGAATTCCCGGAAGCTACAAAACTTCTTCAGGACGTTTCCGGGAGTTCCCGGAGGCGCAAAAACTTCTTCGGGACGTTTCCGGGAGTTCCCGGAAGCTCCAAAACTTCTTCAGGATGTTTCCGGGAATTCCCGGAAGCTCCAAAACTTCTTCGGGACGTTTCCGGGAGTTCCCGGAAGCTTAAAAACTTCTTCGGGATGTTTGCCAGGATACATGGAAAGCGTAAAAACTTCTCCGGGGAGGTTTCCGGGGTCTGTATATCCCTAAAAAATAAAAGCGGATGCGGCGCTACAACCCGCAGGGTTGAATAGGAGTAACCCCGGGTGCAAACCCGGGGCAGAAGCATGCGCCCCCCTGCACCCGACCCCGCAGGAGTCGAATAACCGCGTATATTATTCAACCCGTTCCGGGTTGTATGGACAGGTGGGGTTCCTGCTGCCCCGGGTTGACACCCGGGGTTACTCCTATTCAACCCTCCGGGTTGGCGGCTGCCCTCCGGGCTGCGCTTCCGCCCCCCCGGCCTAGGCTTCGAGGCGGAAACACCCGCAGCCAAGCCGATACGCCGTGCCTCCCAAAAATATAAAAGCGGCTGCGCCGCCTGTTTGAGCGAAGCGAGTTGTACTCCGTTTAGCCGGCGGTATCAGAGCGGTCCGCCAAGAAGCCAAGCCTTGATTTTTTTTGGTTCTTTTTTGGCGGCGCAGCCGCTTTTATAATTTAAAGGAGTACGGTGTATTTGCTACGCATAGGGACCCTGCCTCCCAAAAATATAAAAGCGGCTGAGCCGCCAAAAAAGAACAATCAGGTAGCGGCACAGCCGCAACCTGATTTGCAAAAGCGGCGCAGGGTAGCCTTAACCAATAACCTGGTCGAACGAGTACTTGTATTCGGTCGCAAACCACGCAGCATATTCCTTGACGAAAGCCGTATAGGTATTTTTCGCCAGGCCATTCTTGCCCGTTTTCACCAGCAGGGAACATTTCAGCCGCAAGGCATCCTCATTCAGGCGGTCATGGATAAAAACAGCGTTCGCCATGTCGATAAACAGCGCGTCGGAGAAACGGCGGTCCTTCCGCGTCATCAGCGGCAGGATCAGGTCAATAAAATCGTTCGAAAAATCAGATTTAAACGAGTCCGCCCAGTCGATTTGAATGTTGGGCAACAGTTCGCCCTCCGATACAATCGCCAGCAACCGCTTCAGGTCCTTGATGCCGACCACCGGACTCTCCTTAATCTTCCGCATCAAAACCAGCGCCTCGAAATAATCGCAGTAAATATCGGTCCCGAACTCAATGAGCCAGTATACACCCTGCTTCAGAAACCGGATTTCGCCCACATGCTTCATGATTTGCCGGATCTTGCTCATCGCCACGCCCCGGTTGTTGTTCGCATTTTCCTCGGTCATGTCGAACCAGAGGATTTCCTTCAGTTTCCTGAACGAAATACCCTTCCCGTTCTTGATGGTGTGCAGCAGGATCAGCAAGAACAGGTTCTTGACCAAAGGTTTGAACCATGCCGTCAGGTCCCGGGCGTTCGCGTCGATCACCTGGAAGCCGCCAAAGAGAAAGATTGCCTGCTTGCGCACGGATTTGACAGACGTAATGCCGGTCGAACCCTCCTCCTCCTCTTCCTCCGGCACTTCCGGCACCTCCGGTTTCCGGGTGACGAAGTAAACGCCGAAGTAAACCAGCAGCACGAGCGCAATCAGCGCCGCCGCCGCGAAAGACACCTCCCGCATGCCCCAGGTCTTTTTTACCACCGGGACCGGCTGGTACAAATCTTCCTTCTTAAAAGGAGGATACGACAAAGAATAGATAGAAATGCTGGCCAGGGAGTCCTTCGCGATGCCGGACGACGTGACGGCAACCAACTGCCGGTTCGCCCTGTCCAAAAACAGATCCACAAACGACCCCGCATCCTTGAACCCCAGGGAAATGGTATCCGCCAGCGCCTCCGCCACCGGTTCGGTCAACGAAAAACGGTACAAAACCACCGTGGTGTTGTACCTGGTGAAAGGATAACAGAGCGCGTAAAAGCAATTGTTCGCCGTATCGGTCACCAAAGAGTTGGAGACGACAAAATTCTCCTCCGGCGCGTCCAGTGTCCATATCTTTTTTGCCGACAGCGTTTCGAGATCAATCGAGTAGGCATCGTAGTAATGCCGGGGCGATAACTCCTGGTTGCCGCTCTCGCTGCCATAGCCGCCGAACCGCAACAGCCGGTTGTCGCCGAGTACCCCCAAACCGCTCAGGTAACGCGGCTCGATGCTGTCGCCCGCCAGCGTGTGCTGCGACCATTCGCCGGTCGACACCCGGTAGCGAAACACGTCGCGCTTGTACTTGTGGTGCCCGTATCCCCCAAAAAGGTAGAGGACGTTGTCCCTCACGGAGAAATACCGGTTGTGGTGCCAATAGTCGGAGTAGTGGTTGTGCGGCGTTGTTTCCGCCCACGCCCCGGCCGCCGGGTGGAAAGCGGCAAACTCCCTGGCATCGCCCTCCTTCACCAGGTTGTAGGCGTAATACCGGGCATCCGCCGGATTGTAAATCATCTGGTTGGCGTAGCGGGGATAGGCAAGTCCCCGGCTGATGGCGCGCTTCCGGAGCTGTTTGTCATTCAGGGAAAAGCGGTAGAAGAACTGCCGGTCGGCTACCGCAATCACATTTTCGTCGGGGTTATAGGCGATGTACGAGTTTTCGCCACAGGTAAACGTGCTTTCTTTTTTCCAGACCGTATTTTGCATCAACACCCAGTTGGGGTGTTCGCACCGGGCAAAACGGTGTTTCAGTTCGTCGTAAACACCGTCCGGCGTATGCTTCGCCAGCTTCCAATGATACTGCACCCCCTCCCGGTCCTCCAGCTTTACGTCCCTGAGAGTCATATCGGGAACGTCCACCGCGTGCGTTTCATGGTAATTGTTCTTCCCGAACACCACCCGCACATCACGGAACGCCCGGACTTCCGGCACCTCCCATTGCTGCACCAGGTTGCCGATGCGGACTTTCAGCTCCGACTTCTCCCGGTTGACATCCAGCCGTACTTTCATCCACTGATCCGGAACCAGCTTCACTTCGGCGAAGTCGCGGATCAGGATAATGTTGCCGGGCGAGGAAGAAAACGACACGCTTTTGTCGCTCAGCACCAGGTCTATCTTGTGGTCGCTCCTGTCCGTCATCCGGAACACATACCCGTAAGATTGAACTTCTTTGAACGCAAATTTCACATCAAAATCAAGGGAAAAACCATCGGGAAATGTGATAAAGTCATCCGGGCTCAGGTCCAGGCTGGTACGCATTTCCGGTTCGTAACTGTAAGCGCGGAATTG
Organism: Dysgonamonadaceae bacterium; assembly: GCA_031255425.1. GTDB lineage: Bacteria > Bacteroidota > Bacteroidia > Bacteroidales > Azobacteroidaceae > Azobacteroides. The sequence continues at coordinate 3,792 of JAIRSN010000114.1, read as the reverse complement.
CAGGCCATATTGCGGCTCGTGGGGGAAAGCGTTTGTAAATGAGAATACTAAAAACAGCCAAAGGACTCTATTCTTCGCTCTTCTATGGGTGTATTTCATGTCAGTTGTGTTTTTATTCGAAAAAGAGTAAGCAAAGTTATTATTAAAATTTGAATTAATAACCATCGTTCCCCTGTTTTTGTGGCGCAGCGTTGTTCCTGATTTAGTTTGACTATATAAAAAACCTCATTTCTACCCGGTTTTATCAGGTGGAAATGAGGTTTTTTGCACCGGCGTCAATCTAATTGACCACCACCTTTTGTACCGAATGGAAATGCCGGGTCTGTACCTTGACCAAGTAAAATTTCGGTCCCGGCAAATGATTCACCGCATACTCCGGGCTACGGATACCGGCTTTGGAAAAGACGGTTTTGCCCTGCAAATCCAGGACATCGACCCGGCAGACCAGATCATCCGAAGCAATTTGCAAGGCATTATCAGCCGCAATGATTTCGACGGGACGCGCACTGACCGGCGACAGGACGGTAAACACCGGCTGTTTCTCCGTCGAGAAGCCAAACCGCACACGATCGAGATAAATCGCGCCGCCGGCATTGTCGCCAACCGTGATTTGCAGTCCGCTGACATTGTTCAGCACCACACCGGGATTGGCAACCGCCTCGCCCGCTTCCGTGAGCAAGTCCTTCAGCAGGAAGGTCAACGGGCGGAAAGCGGAAGTCTTGCCCAGGGTGGCTGCCGGTTGCGTTTCCGAACCCTCGTAGCCCACAAACCGCGCCCGGTAAGTTGCCGCGCCGCTTTGGAGCAGGAGGGCGACGGACTTTTCGCGGTTATCGGGATTCAGCACATCAATCGTGAGGGTGTTGAAGTTTGCCAGCTGCGGCACCACGGTTTTGTGGGAGAAGACCGGACCGGCGCTTGCCACGCCCGCTTCGCTCAAGGTGTAATCCACTTTCAGGGAGGCTTTCCCTTCCGACTTCACCGCTTCGTTGTAGGTCAGCGTAGCGTTGTCCGACTTTGTCCAGGCGGGGAGAAAGCCGACGCCGTCGCCGGCATCAACGCCCCAGATAGCGCCGTCGGCATACGCCCAGTCCTGCGGATTGTAGTGTTTCGCACCGGCGGAAAGGCGGTCACTGCGGAAGGGCGCCGCCGGGATGTCCACCGAATTGGCAAGGTTGGATGTTACATTGTAACTTGCCCAGGCGTAGGTCAGTTGCAGCGGATGCTTTACGCGCTCGTTCCACACGGCTACCTCGTCGTCCGAAACAATCCGCGCTTGAGCGGCAACATAGACATTCTGCTCGTCGCATACGGCAAAGCCGCGGACTTCGTCCATGCCGGTAACGGTTTTCAACCCGTCGCCCACGTGCGCGAATTTCACTATCAAGGTGTCGCCCTGTATGCGGAAACGGTCGAAAACAGGCGCCGTGTATTCGCCCGCCCGGTTGTAAACCATGTTCAGCGCGGCGGTAGCGAAGCGCCGTCCCACCGGCGTTTTGTTGGTCGGGTGAATCACCACATTGCCCACATAGGTAATGTCGGTGTCGTAGAGCGGCAACATCGCCATATCATCCGGGTTCATCGCCCAGGCATCGTACATCGCCTCGGCAATGGAGGCAAGGTTTTGCGGGTTTTCGAGCGACTGCACCCAGGGGCAAAGCTGGCAGAAGATAAAGGGCATGTCGTTGCCGGTGAAACCGAACACGCGCTCGTAGGATCGTTTCAACAAGTCGAGTTGCCGGGCGTAAATGTGCGGGCGCTGGCTGTTGCTTTCGCCCTGGTACCAGATCATTCCGCAGATATTATAGCCGGACAAAGGATGTATCTTCAGGTTGTAGTACGAACTCATCTGGTTGGTGCCGTCGGGATAAAACTCCTCGTCCAGGTACAAGCCCAAACGTTTCATCGCCAGAACCAGTTCGGGGTCGGTGTCAATATCCTGCGCAGGCAGCCACGCCTCAATCACCGAACTGCCGACGGCGGTGTTGATAATTCCCACCGGGATATTCAGTTCCTGCTGCAACTTGACCGCCATGGCATAAGCCACCGCCGAGACCTTTCCCACCTGCATCCCGTCGTTTCCGCTTCCCCAGTAAGCGCCCTGGATGTCGGTGTTGGGCGTCCACGGGGCGATGTTAGCGGTCGGTTCGAGGAAGAAACGGAGGAAGTCGTTGCCGGCGTTTGCCATCAATTCGGGTCCGTCAATCGTTCCGGCTACGTTCAGCGCCATGTTCGACTGTCCCGACGACAGCCAGACTTCGCCGACCAGAATATCGTCCACCGTCTGGATAAGCGTTTCGCCTTCTTTCACCTCCAGCCGGTATTTGTCGTAACCCGCCGTCTGCGCGCCGAAAGTGACCTCCCAGGTTCCCGCTTCGGAAACGGCGCTGTTCTGACTGTCTATCTTCGTTTCGCCTTTGTACCAGTCGACCGTGATGGTTTTCCCCGGAACTGCCGTCCCCCAGATTTTTACCGGTTTGTTTTGCTGGAACATCATCTTGTCGCCGAAGAGCGCAGGCAGCTTGGTCTGATGGGTAAGGTCGACGATTTTCACGTTCGAGACCGACATATCGATGCGCCCGGTGTAGTCGGCAGGCACATTGACGGCATAAAAACGAATGAAACTGATGTGGTCGAGTTCGAGGTTGCCCCCGCTGTTGCCCGACGTGGAAAACGGCAGGGAGTAAGTATGCCGTCCCGCTTTCCAGTCTACGCTACCGATGCCCCACAGCATTTCTTTCTGGTCGGGTCCGGTGGTGCTGGTGAGTTCGATTTGTCCCGAAACGCGGCTGAGAACAAATATATCGCCGGGCGTCTGTTCGGTAATATCGGCGTCGAACATCAGGTAGAGTTGCTGGCGGTTGTGCGCCGAAGCGTCGATAGCCGGGACAATCTGCTGTCCGACGGCGAAAGTCGTGTTGTTCGCCAGCGGCTTGTCGAAGGTGTAGGGAACCTCGGCGACCAGGTAATCGGTGTTGTAGGCGGGTTCTTCCACCACCGGCGGATCCACCAGGACCGAGGCGTCAATCAGTTCAACGTCTTTCAGGCGGATTTGCAGCGCGTCGGGTTCCCCCTGGATATGCGCCAGGCAGAACCGGAACCAGGCGAATGGCTGGGACAAGTCGAAGTTGGCGGGGACGCCGGTGCCGGAGAGCGGCAGATATAAATCCGTCCAGCCGTGTTGCAGGTTCAGGGGTTTAATATCCCAGCCAAAGAAAGAGGTTTGGCTCGGCCCGAACTCAATCTTGTTGTAGTTAGTCGCCTGAATAAACGACACATCGCCCGGGCGGTCGAGATTGTCGATGTAAACACGCATTTTCAACACAAGGTTCTCCAACTGCGACCCGGAAGCGTCGATACTCGGGCGCGAATACCATTGGAACCCGTACTGTCCGCTGTCGTTCGGCCCATTCCGGCTGACCGTGCTTTTAGCTGCAATAACGCCAACTACTTTGGGTACTTGTTGCGCTCCGACAAGGGTCGCAATCAGTAGGGATGAAAAGAGTAGAGTAATTCTAAGTTTTTTCATGGGAATAATTTTTTTGTTTGTTTATGATATAAATTGGGGCAAATGTAACGACGCCGGGTTAGTGAAATACTTAATATTTCATTAGTCAAGGCAGGACATTAAACAGCCGGCTGTCGAAAACAGATTCGACAGCCGGCTAAGTCTTGTTGATCAGTGGGCGCGAGCGGCTCAACGATTACCCTCGACCCATGCAGCTACTTTTTCGTAAAAACCGGCTTGAGGAAGCAGGACATCCACGAGCTGTCCGTCCTCGTCAATCATAAACT